>JAUZEX010000561.1 GCA_030838815.1 Actinomycetota bacterium | reverse complement strand
TGCCTTGAGGTCGGTCGCCGTAGCGCAGGCGTCGCGCGAGCCTCGGAGGATCGCCGACCGCTCGGCGGCGGTCAACCGGTTCAGCTGCCGGCCTCCTCCATGAGGAGGATCACGCCCCGGATCTGCCGGGCCCGGTTGATCAGAGGGGGCACCACGATGCGGCAGCGGAACTCCCGGCCCCGGCGGTGCGTGGCCTCGAGGTCGACCGTCTCCCGTTCCGAGTCACCGGCCAGAACGGCCCGGATGAGCGGCCGCAGTTCCTCGACCGGGAGGCCGATGTCGATGTTGAGGAAGTGCTGGCCCGGCGCCTCCTCGATCCGGAGCCCCCACAACTCGGCCGACCGGTCGTTCCAGACCGAGATGCGCAGCTCCCGGTCGATCACCACGAGCCCGCCCGCCTGGCTGATCAACAGCGACTCCAGGAAATCGTTGGCCTCGTCGAGCTCCCCCGTCCGCATCCGCAGCTCGTCGTTGATCGTCTGGAGCTCCTCGTTGGTCGACTGGAGCTCGGCGTTCATCGTCTCGAGCTCCTCGTTCGTCGACTGGAGCTCCTCGTTGGTCGTCTCCAGCTCCTCGATCGTCGACTGGAGCTCCTCGTTGGTCGTCTCCAGCTCCTCGTTGGTGGACTGGAGCTCCTCGTAGGCCGTCTCGAGGTCGCGGTTGCTGTGCTCCAGCGCCTCGTGGAGGCGCCGGGGTAGGGAGACGTCGATGAAGGTGACCGCCACGCCCACCGCGACCCCGCCCGCGTCGGCCAGCGGCACGACGTGGATGTCGAAGCAGTCGATGCCGTCCGAGCCGTCAGCCCACGAGATCTGCTCCAGCAGGAGGGGGCGTTGCTCCTTCACCACCTGCTCGAGCGCGGAGCGGAGCTCGGCCGGACGATAGGAGATCTCCAGATCCTGGAAGGGCCGGCCGACGTCGCGGCCGGACAAGCCGAACTGCCGACGGGCGGCGGCGTTCACCATGGCCACCGCCCCCGTGGAGTGCACCACCACCATCGGCGACGGGACCGCGTCGACGGCGATCTCTCGCGCCCTGCGATAGCTCAACGGGTACTCCAACGGTTCGTAGCCACCTCCGTCGTTGATGACCGACAGCCTCTCTCGCACACCCTTGGGAACTTTGGCAAAGATCCGCCGCTTGAGATCGATCGGCGCGAAGAGACTGCCGTGGGACAGCAGCATCTCCGCCTTGCCGAGGAACAGGATCCCACCGTCCTCGACGGCGAAGTGGAGGCGGGCCAGGACCCGGGCCTGCGTTTCGGAGTTCAGATACATGAGCGTGTTGCGGCAGACCAGCAGGTCGATATGCGAGATGGGCGCAGCGTGGACCAGGTCGTGGCGCCCGAAGATCACCGTCCGGCGCAGATCCTTGCGGAAGATGAAGTTGGCCCCGAACCGCTCGAAATAGGTCTCCACCAGCCGTTCGGGCACTCCGGCGAGCGCTTTGGGGCTGTAGGTGGCGTGCCGGGCGACCGTCAACGCCGCCTCGTCGACGTCGGTGCCGTAGATCTTGACCCGCTGGCGGGTCTCGTCGACTCCCAGGATCTCGGCCAGGGCGATGGCCAGCGTGTAGGCCTCCTCGCCGGTGGCGCAGCCGGCACTCCACACCCGGATCGGCTCGGAAGGATCCTTGGCCGCCAGCAGCCCCGGCAGGACGTCGGAGCGGAGGAACTCCCAGGCGGGCGCGTCCCGGAAGAAGGCGGTGACGTTGATCAGGATGTTGTCGAAGAGGGCGGTGAACTCGCCGGGGTCGACCTGGAGCAGGTCGAGGTACTCCCGGAAGCTCTCCGCTCCCACGGAGCGCATGCGGGCCGTGACCCGCCGCACGAGACTGGCCCGCTTGTAGCCCGTGAAGTCGAAGCCCCGGTTGCGCTTCAGATACTCGAGGAGCTCCTCGAAGTCCTCCCGCTCGACGGAGGTCAGTGTCTCTTCGGCCTCCTCCGTCACTCCTCCGATCCCTCCGACACGCTCCGTTCTCCGGTGTCCGACCCGGACAGGAGCAGGGCCCGCAGCACCGAGGCCTGCCGGGCGACGTCGTCCGCCTCGACCCGGAAATGCTGGGCGCTGATACCGGCATGGCGGACCTGGGCCCGGTCGGCCAGCCGGCGGCAGAGCGCGGCCCGCTCCTCCAGCGCCCGGTAGGCCGTCCACACCGCCGCCTCCACATCGGTGCGCTGGTTGGCGAACAGGCTTTCGGCCGAGAAGCCGTGGCCGACCCGGCACCGGTAGCGGGGAAGGGTCCCGTCGTCGATCTCCCACAGACCGCCGTGGCACTCGGGGCACGTGAATCCGGACGGCGATCCGAGGGGCGGATCCGCCGGAGCCGGACCGTCCACATCGAGGTGCGCCCAGCCGAGCTCGGCGTCGAGTGCATCAGGCATCGCGGCCGACCTCCCTTCCTGAGGGAGCCCGTCGCGGGCCAGTTTGGACAGCAGCGCCCCCATCTCTCCGACGGGGACCACGAAATCGGGGTGGTCGCGGGCCAGCGCGCTCTGCGGCATGCCGGGGAAGGCGGCGTCGTCCGGGTCCTGGACGACCGCCGTGCCGCCCCGGGCGTGGATCGTCCGCAGCCCGGCGGTCCCGTCGTCGCGGGTGCCGGACAGAACCACTCCCACGACCCGGGGCCCGTACCGGGCGGCGGCGCTGCGGAAGAGGGTGTCGACCGCCGGGCGGTGCCCGTTCTCCTTCGGGCCGGTCGTGACCCGCACGGTGCCCGGGTTGACGATGAGGTGGCAGTCCGGGACCGCGACATAGATCCGGTTCGGCCGGATCTCCTCGCCGTCAAACGGATGGTCGACGGCGAGCTTCGTCTGGCGGCCGAGGATCCTGGGGAGGGCGGTGCCGGTGCGGGGCGCCATGTGCAGCACGATGAAGACGGCTGCGGGGAGATCATCGGGGAGATCGGCCACGAGGCGGACGAGCGTCTCCACCCCACCGGCTGACGCTCCGACGACGATGATGTCCTGTCCGGCCATGGCCGCCTTCTCTGGTCCCCCGTGAGCATACGACGTCTCGGCCCGGACGGGAGGCGGTGGAGGCGGACCGATGGGAGGGCAGCCGCCTGTCGTGTCCGCGGTTTCCCGCCCAGACCGCGAGGGTACCCGCCGACACGCGGTTCCCAACCCGGGAGAACGACGTGTCAATCCCCGAGATGCTCCGGCGGTGGCCGGTGCTGCGTCAGGTGCGCGACGGCGATGTCCTGGCGCTGGGCCTCACGGCCCGGTCGCCGCGATCCGAGGAGCTTCGGGCCCGGACCGAGGACGCCGAGCGCGTCGTACCCTCGGTCTGCCCGTACTGCGCCGTGGGGTGCGGGCAGCGCATCTTCGTGCGGGGCGGGGGGATCACCTCGATCGAGGGCGACCCGGCCAGCCCGATCTCCCGGGGGCGGCTGTGCCCGAAGGGGTCGGCCACCCGCAGCCTCGTCGAGGCTCCCGGTCGGGAGTACACCGTGCGCTACCGCCCGCCGCACGGCCAGGAGTGGGAGGACCTCCCGCTCGACCGGGCGATGGACATGATCGCCGACCGGGTGATCGCGGCCCGGTCGCAGGGGTGGGAGGAGCGCGACGCGGACGGGAACAGGCTGCGCCGGACGCTCGGCTTCGGCAGCCTCGGCGGGGCGACCCTCGACAACGAGGAGAACTACCTCATCAAGAAACTGTTCACCGCGCTGGGCGCCATCCAGATCGAGAACCAGGCCCGAATATGACACTCCTCCACGGTCCCCGGTCTGGGGACCTCCCTCGGGCGGGGCGGCGCCACGACCTTCCAGCAGGATCTGGCCAACGCCGACGTCATCCTGATCCAGGGCTCCAACATGGCCGAGTGCCACCCGGTCGGGTTCCAGTGGGTGGTGGAGGCCAAGGAACGGGGGGCGACGATCATCCACGTCGACCCCCGCTTCACCCGCACCAGCGCCCTGGCTGACATCCACGTGCCGCTGCGGGCCGGCTCCGACATCGCCTTCCTGGGCGGGATCGTCAACTACATCCTGACGCAGGGGCGGGAGTTCCGGGACTACGTCGTCCCGTACACCAACGCCGCCACCATCGTCGACGAGCGCTTCCGCGACACCGAGGACCTCGACGGGTTCTTCTCCGGCTGGGACGCCGAGAAGAACCAGTACGAAATCACCACCTGGCAGTACGCCGGGGTGGACCTCCACGCCGCGTCGGGCATCCGCAAGACAGCCGCCGGGGGCGAGATGACCGGCGCCGGCGGCGGGTCGGGCCTCGATCGGGCCGAGCCGCCGGAACGGGACCCGACGCTGGGCCATCCCCGCTGCGTCTTCCAGCTCCTGAAGCGGCACTACTCCCGCTACACGCCGGAGATGGTGGAGGAGATCTGCGGCGTCCCCCGGGCGCTGTTCCTGCGGGTGGCGGAGGCGCTGTGTGACAACTCGGGCCGGGAACGGACCGGTGCCTTCTGCTATGCCGTCGGGTGGACGCAGCACACGGTCGGCGTCCAGTACATCCGCACCGCGGCCGTGATCCAGTTGCTGCTCGGCAACATCGGCCGGCCCGGCGGCGGGATCCTGGCGCTGCGGGGCCACGCCAGCATCCAGGGCTCGACCGACATCCCCACCCTCTACGACCTGCTGCCGGGCTACATCCCCATGCCGCACTC
>JAUZEX010000544.1 GCA_030838815.1 Actinomycetota bacterium | reverse complement strand
GGAGCAGCCGCCCGCCGACGTCGAGTACGAAACCTACGACGAGGCGATGCGCCGCGGCACCCTGCACGAACACGGGCGCCGGGTCGGGCTCCGGGAGCGCATCGAACGGCTCGGCCATCCCGGCCGGGAGGGGCTGCTGCTCGCAGCCGGCAAGCTCATGACCGCGGCCCGGCGGCGCAATCTCCTGTTCTGGGAACCTTTCCGGTTCTTTACGGTGGTGCCCGGCGAGTACGACCTGATCCATATGCACGTCTTCAGCGCCCGCTTCGTCGACGTGCCGTGTCCCCTGGTGGTGTCGAACGGGGGGGAACTCGCCCATCTCTACCGGCACGCCCGCCACATGCCCGAAGCCCAGATCCGGCGGCGTGAACGCGCCGACCGCCTGCTCGGCCGGATGCTCGGCGTCAACGTGAACTCCGAGTACCTCCCGGACGCCGCCCGGCTCATGACCTACACCGAGCAGGCCAAACTTTCGTTCGTGCGACGGGGGGTCTTTCCCGCCGACCGGATCGACGTCGTTCCCCTCTTCCTCAAGCCGGCCCCGGCCGTCCCCCGGCCGACGTCTCCGCGGCGTGTCGGGTTCGTGGCCCGGAACTTCCGGGACAAGGGCGGCCCGACGCTGCTCGAAGCCTGGCCGAAGGTGCGCTCGGAGCGCCCCGACGCCGAGCTGCTGATCGTCGGGTGCGAGCCCGAGATCCCGCCGGCGGAGGCCGCCCGCCAGGGCATCCGCTGGGAGCCGTACGTACCGCGGGCGGAACTGCTCGAGACGGTGCTCCCGTCGATCGACGTGTTCGCCTATCCGACGAACTACGACTATGTCCCGTCGTTCATCGTGCTGGAAGTGATGACCCGGGGGATACCGATCGCCGTCAGCGACCACAGCGCGATGCCCGAGGTGTTCGATCAGGGCGCGGCAGGCCTCATCTCACCGCAGGGGGACGCCGCGGCGCTCGCCGGGAACATCCTCAGGCTGCTCGATCCAAAGGAGAACCGCCGGTTCGGAGCGGCGGCCCGCGCCCAGTTCGAGCGCCGCTTCTCGTCGGAGACCGTCATGCCGCTGATCAGGGCGAGCTACGACCGGGCGCTGGCGCTCGGCCCGTCAGGAAAAGTGGGCCCAGCGCAGGAGGGCTAGGGTTGGTGTCATGGAACTCTTTCCAGAGTACGCGGGATGGGTCCGGCGCAACCCCCCCGGCAAACTGCTCCGGCAGTTGGGACGTACGCCGCTCGTCGAAGAGGCCGGCCGGCGGATTGGCGCGCTGCCGGTGGCGGAGCTGGGCAGCCTGACGAATGAGAGCAGCTTCACCGCCACGATTGCGCCCCTCGACAGCCGCCACCAATGGAGCCTGGGTACCGCCGAGCAGCTGGTGTTGCAGGCCCTGGTTTCGGGGCGGAAGGTGAGGACGGCGTTCGAAATCGGCACGTTCAATGGCGGAACCACCCGCCTGTTGGCGGAGGCTGTCCCTGAGGACGGCCAGGTGGTGACCCTCGACCTACCGCCGGCCGCCTTCGACGCCACGCAGACCCCGGAAGGGTTCACCGGCACCGACGTCGGACGGGCGTATCACGATTCGCCGGCCGCCGGCAAAGTAAAACAGTTGCTGGAAAACTCCCTGTCGTTTGATCCCAAGCCGTACGAAGGCCAGTTCGACCTGGTTCTGGTCGACGGTGGCCACGAGTACGAGCATGGCATGGCCGATACCGCCACCGCATTACGCCTTGTGGCTCCGGGCGGGATCATCCTCTGGGACGACTTCGAGCCCTACTGGCACGGGCTCGTCCGCGGGATCTGCGAGGCGATGCAGGGTCGAGCACTACATCGCCTGTCCGGGACGTCGTTTGGTGTCTACGTGCAGCCTTAGCCGACGGTGAAAGGATGGGTCAGAAGACGCCTGGTCAGGCGGCGGACGACGGCCCACCGGTAGCCGGCGTTCTTGTTGCGACGGATCGCCATCGCCGGGAGACGGAGCAGGGAACCGGACAGGAGTCCCAGCCGGTGGGCGACCAGCGCGCCGGGTCCGTGGTGTTTGGCGATGAAGTGTTCGCCACCCCGCTGGAAGTGCTCGAAGGTCAGACCGGCGATCGAGGCGCCGCTGGCTCCGCCGATGTGCGTGGCGAACGCCTCGGGGACGAGGCGGACGCGCCAGCCGGCGTCCCAGAGACGGCGGCACAGGTCGGCCTCCTCGCCGTACAGCCAGAAGCGGCGGTCGAAGCCTCCGAGTGAGGTGAAGGCGGCCCGGCGCACCAGCAGGCAGGCGCCGACGACGAAGCCGGGCTCGTCGCCGCTGGGCGCGGAGCGCCGGAGCCGGTGCAGGCCGAAGGCCTCGGCCCACGTACCGGCGGCGGACGGAAAGGGCCACCACGGCTGCTGCTCCGTCCCGTCGGGGTAGACCAGGCGGGGGCCGACGGCGGCGAGGCCGGGGTCGGCTTCGAGGGTCTTGACCAGCAGTTCGAGATCGGTTCGGGCGACGACCGCGTCGGGGTTGAGGAAGAGGATCAGGTCGGCGGAGCCAACGGCCGCACCCTGGTTGGCGGCGGCGCCGAAGCCGAGGTTGGCATGGTTGCGGATCACGTGCGCTCCGGCCGCTGCCGCCAGTTCCGGCGCGTCGTCGCCCGAGGCGTTCTCGACGACGATGACCCTGGCCTCGGCGGGCAATGGCGCCAGGCAGGCGGCGAGGTGCGCGGCCGACCGGTAGGTGACGATCACGATGTCGAGTTGCACAGGACCTTCTCGTAGAGAGCCCGGTGGGCGGCGGCGACTTCCGCCCAGGTGAACTGCAGCGACCGCTCCCGTCCCAGCTTGGCCAGTCGGCGCCGTTCCTCTCCGTCGGCGGCGAGGAGCCGGAGGGCGTCGCTGAGCGCGCCGACGTCGTCGGGGGGGAAGAGCAGCCCGCAGTCGCCCACCACCTCGGGCAGCGCGCCGGAGGTGGACGCCACGACGGGGACTCCGCTGGCCATGCCCTCGACCGCCACCCGGCAGAACTGTTCGAGCCAGCCGGGTGCCGGCCGCGACGGGATCACGAGCGTGTCGAGCCGGCGGTAGAAGTCCGGGAGGTCGGGGAACGGGATGCTGCCGAGGAACGTCGCCCGCACCCCCGACTGCGCCGCGAGGGCTTCCAGGGCGTGGCGTTCCGGCCCGTCCCCGGCCACCAGGAGTTCGGCGCCGGCCACTCCGGCCATCGCCCGGATGAGGGTGTCGACACCTTTTTCGACCGTGAGGCGACCGGCGTAGCCGACGGTGAGCGGGCCGTCGCCGGCCCCACCGGGCCGGGGCGCGAACCGGTCGATGTCCACACCCAGGGCGAGGTAGCGGATCTCTCCTGCGAAACCCTTGTCCCGCCAGACCTCGGACGCTTCCGAGTTGCAGACATAGATGCCGTCGGCCGCCGACAGGTTGGCGGCCTCGATGGCCCGGAACGGCCACGGGTACCGCTTGGCCAGATTCTGGGCCGAGTACAGGGTGAACCGGGCGCCGGGTTGGAGCGCCTTGGCGATCAGGCGGATCTCCGCCGCGGCGAGGCTGTAGGGCTCCTCGTGGGCGTCGATGACGTCGAAGCGGTGCCGCCGCATGTGGCGCACCAACGGAAGGGGGTTGTAGACGAAGACGGCGGGGTGGCGCCCGAACGTGCGCGACGGGGTGACGAAACCGTCCTCGCCCGCCTCCAGCGCCACCCGGGATGCCCCTTCGTCCCACACCCGCGGCGCGACCAGTGTCACATCCGTACCGTGGCGGCGCAGCTCCCGGTCGCGCTCGCGCCAGGCGGTCACGACGCCGCTGTGATAGACGCGCAGCACCTTGGGACCGCGGCCCGACCGGTCGGTCAGGGAGCGGTAGGCGGCGATGGTCCGTTCGATCATCCGCTCGACCGTGAACTCCGCTTCGGCCCGCCGGCGACCGGCCGCTCCGAAGCTCTCCGCCCGTTGACGGTCCCCCGCCAGGGCGGTCATGGCGGCGGCGAACGATGCCGCGTCGGGCGCGGCCAGCAGGCCGGTGCGGCCGTCTTCGACGAGCTCGACCACGGCGCCGTCGTCGACGGCCACGATCGGGAGCGCGGCCGCCATCGCCTCGATGGTGGCCAGCCCGAAGGCTTCGACGGCCGAGGCCACGAAGATGTCGGCTTCGGCGAGGTAGGGCGTCACGTCGTCGGCCCACCCGGTGAAGGTGACGCGGTCGCCCAGCCCGAGGCGGGCGGCGTGGGCTTCGAACTCCCGGCGGGCGCTGCCGTCTCCGACGACGGTGAGCGTGGCGCCGGGCAGCCCGGCGGCGGCGAAGCCGTCCAGGGCCAGGATGACCGCTTGGCGCCGGTGATCGTTCTCGAGCCGTCCGGCGATGAGGAACTTCGGCCCCCACGGTCCCTCCGGGGAGCGGGCGGGAGCGGGGCGCAGGGGGATGCCGTGGGGCACGACCACGGACGCGCCGGCGACGATGCGGGCCACCGCCGCCGACGGTGCGAGCGTCAGGTCCAGGTTGCGGTCGAGCAGTCTGCGCTGTGCGTGCCCCACCAGACGGCCGGTCGTTCCCCGGCGCTCGTAGGCAAGGGTGAGGAAATGCCGCGTCTCCACCAGCGGCCGGCCGCTGATCGCCTTGGCGGCGACGGCGACGGCGGTGGCGTGGGTG
>JAUZEX010000535.1 GCA_030838815.1 Actinomycetota bacterium | reverse complement strand
CGGCACACCGAGCTTCTGCGAGCCGGCCGCCATCAGCTGGCCCCGCATCTGGGCACAGATGACCCGGGCCGGGTCCCACAGCGCACGGGTGTTGTGCGAACCACCGGTGATCTGCGCCGTCGAGCGCTTCTGCTCGGCCGGCGACAGGGTGGTGTCCATGTTGGCGTACGGGACATCGAGGTGGTCCGCCACCAGCATGGTGATCATCGTCATGAAGCCCTGCCCGACCTCGGCCCGGGGGCCTTCGAGGGCCACCCGGTTGTCGGGCTTGATCTCGATCTTGAGGTCGTAGACAAACGGCTGTTGGCTGGTGACGAAGATGTCCGTGAAGTCCTGAATGTCAGGAGCTTCGTCGGTCTTCGTCGGGAAGGCGTCCGCCCCGTCGGCAAAACCCAGGCGGCCGGCAATCGCCAGCGTCGGCCCCGCTATCAGGAATCCCTTTAGGACTTGGCGACGTGCAACGTGAGAATCAAACACGCTCATACAGGCTTCCTCCACGTAATTCGTTCGGCCAGATGCCTCGACGAACAGCCCCCCGGAAGAAGGCTTTAACTAGACTCAAGGTAACTAGCCAGCTGTAGGCTGGTTCGGTGATCCAGCGCTCCTGTGGTTTGATGGTCTTCGTGCGGGCTGGGGCCCGACGAAAGTGGCCGATAACCGGGCCACTCGGACAATCTGCTCGCTGAACCGGCCTTACGCAACAGATTCTTGCGAGACCGTGGCGGACCCGTCGTACATCGCCATTAGCCCTTGTTGTCCATTAACGGGTTTCAGGGCGGAAATGTGCCAGTTGCGACTATTCGAGCAACTGTTCCCTTTGGGACAATGTAGGTGAACGGTAGACTGTGACGAGATATGTTGTCTCTGGTCGTCGACCGAGCGTCAGAGCGTCAGTCCGATGCGCTCCGTGGCTCGGGTGCGACAGACCGGGCTAAGGGCTTCCCTCTAAAGCTCACTGCTCGGCCGGTGACGGGCGCCTCTCACGCCCGTCACCGGGCCGAGTGGATCGGCTCCGGGACCTCTTCAGGTCAGTCGGAAAATAGGGCTCTGGCGAGGGTGGTCGACGGCCCCGTTGGAACTCAATGGCGAGCGCCCTGCACCGGCGTCAGCCCGGTTCAAGGAATCCGACGTTCAAGTCCGCTCACCTCCGGAGTCTTTTACGTACGTTCGAGCCCGGCGATTATGGCCAGACCGGCCTCATCGAGGATCTCGATCTGCGCGTAACGCAGCCGCAGCAGCTTCTGTTCTTCCAGGTGTTTGAGGACCCGGTTGACGCTGGTGCGGCGGCCGCCGACGAGTTCGGCCAGGCTGCTCTGGCTGAGCTTGACGAGGCCGCGCTCCGCCCGGCGGACGAGGACAGAGGCAATCTGGGCTTCGAGCCCGCCGGCGAGAAGCTCCATGAGGCGGTCCTGGTAGCTCACCAGGCGGTCTGAAACGGAAACCATCCATCGCAAGGCCAGGCGGGGGCGCTGCTCGAGGAGGCGGTGGAGATCGACGAAGTCGAACCAGAGGACGACGCTGTCTTCCAAGGCGACGCTGTCATAGGGCGCGGTCGTCCGGAGGAATACTCCGACGTCGCCGACCGCATCCCCCGGACGGAGAATCTGGATAACCACCCGCCGGCCGTTGAGATTGCGGGACAACTCCACTGCGCCACTGCGGAGGATGCCCACGCGGGTGGGTGTTTCCCCCATCCGGAAGATGGTGGTCCCGGCCAGGTGGCGCTCGTCGCGCAGCAAGGCGACGAGTTCTTCGATGTCGTCGAATCGGAGCGGGGCCAGTTCAGGCCGGCCGAAAAATTGGGCGATCCACTCGGCCTGACGGTCCACCCCGGTTCCGCTACCGGCTCCAGCGCCGGGACAGCACGAGCATCGTTACCCCTCACCGGCCCGAGCGGGCCGGAGCTTTGGTGGATGGCGAGAGACAAGATATCTCATATCGATCGCGCCGCACGCCGATTGTCGCGAAGCGCACACTCTTCTGTGGCGGCGATGCCCCGCGTTCTAGGCAGAATCGCTCCTGGCGCGGCTGAGTTCGACCAGCGCTTCGTTCAGCGACGCGGGAACCAGCCGGACCTCCGCCGCGATCGACGCGCCCCTGAGGTCGGCGCGTATGGCGGGGACGTCGTCGCCGAGAATCCGGATGGCCCGTCCGTCGAGGAGGACGATGCGCCGGTCGCGCTCGAGCGCGGCGAGCGCCGCACGCCAGTCGGGAGCCCGGACCTCCACGACCTGACGCCCGGCGACGATGTCGGCCACGGCCCCTTGGCCGGCGATCGCTCCGTTGGCCATCACGACGAGCCGATCGGCTTGTTCGGCTTCGTCCATGTAGTGGGTCGAGACGAGGACGGCGGCGCCGGCGTCGGAGTGCTCGCGGAGCATGTTCCACAGCCGGCTGCGGGCCAGCGGTGAAACCCCGGAGGTGGGCTCGTCGAGAATGAGGAGGTCCGGGCGATGCTGCGTGGCGGCCTCGAATGCCGCCTGGCGCTGGATACCGAGCGACAGGTGACCTACGAGGCCCGGTTCGTCTCGCCGGTACGGGGACGGGGAGACGCCGAAGAGTCCGGCCCGGAACTCGAGGTTCTCGGCGATCGTCAGGTCGCCATACAGTCCCAGGTTCTGGGGGACGTACCCCACCCGCCGTCGCTCGGCCCGGGAGGGTGGTGCGCCGAAGAGGCGGACGGAGCCTGACGTCGGGCGGAGGACTCCGAGGAGCAGCCGAATGAGCGTCGTCTTTCCCGCTCCATTCGCCCCCAGCAGACCGACGACCTCACCGGCGTCGAGATCGAGGTCGACGTCATCGACGGCGGTGAAGGAGCCGAAGCTCCGGGTGAGGCCGCGGGCGGCCACGGAGCTCACCGTTCGACGGCACCTTCGGCGAGGAGTTCCTGGACGATGACAGCGTCCTCCAGGGTTATGCGGGCGCCGGCGGGGCGCTCTGCAGCCGGGCGCCACTGACGCCATTGAGCCCCTCGCCGCCAGGCGTAGGCCGAGTCGGGTTCCGCCGTCTCCTCGATCGAGCCCGGAACGCTGTCGATGATGGACTGCGGTGATCCCGACGCCAGCCGCCGGCCGCGGTGGAGCAGCACCACGTGTTCGGCCCGTTCGGCCTCGTCGAGGTAAGCGGTGGCAGCCACCACGGCGGTTCCCGCGGCCGCGGCGTCAGTGACGAGGCGCCCGAGCTCCATGCGGCTGAACGGATCGACGCCGGTGGTGAGTTCGTCGAGGACGAGGAGCTCCGGCCCGGGAAGCAGTGCCATGGTTCCGGCCAGCTTCCGGCGCTCTCCCCCGGACAGCTGTCCGGCGAGCCGGTTGGTGAGGGCGGCGATCCGGGCCCGGCGGAGGAGGTGATCGGCTCGGTCACGCCAGTCGGACAGCCGGTAGGCCTGCGCCACGAACTCGAGGTTCTCGGCCACGGTGAGATCGCGGAAGACGCCACCGCCGGGGGAGACGAACCCGATCCGTCCGGCCGGGGGACGAGTGACCTCGCCCCCGTCCGTGGCGAGAACGCCAGCCAGGACCCGGAGCAACGTGGATTTGCCGCTGCCGTCGCCGCCGATCACGGCGTGGACCCGGCCCGCTTCGATGGTGACGTCGACGTGGTCGAGGGCGGCAACCCTTCCGAAGCGGACCACCACAGCCGACGTGCCCCAGGTCATGCTGTGATGCTCAGTTCCCGGCGGAAGCGGAGCACCGCGAGGACGAACACGGCCGCGGCCATGACGACGAGCACGGCCAACGGGAACCACAGGGCCTGCAGGGGAGCTGCTTTCAGCAGGATGCTACGCATCCCGATGATGAAGTAGGTCAGCGGCATGATCGAGCCGAGCCAACGCGTCCCGGCCGGCATGGCCTGGAGGGGGAAGACCATCCCCGACACCATGACCTGGGGCAGGATCAGGAGGATGGCGAGCTGCACAGCTTCGCCCTGTGTGCGCGAAGCCGTCGAGACCAGTACCCCCAGCCCCAGCACGGCGAAGAGGAAGGCGAGCCCGAAGGCGGCGAAGAGGACCAGGGAGCCGCGGAACGGCACGCCGAAGACGATCAGGCCCGCAAGCGTCGACAACACGAGGTTCAGGAAGGCGATGGCGAAGTAGGGGGCGATCTTGCCGAGGATGACCTCGACCGGGCGCAGGGGGGTGATAGCGAACTGTTCCAGCGTGCCCTGTTCGCGTTCGCGCACAACCCCCAAACTGGTGATGAACAGCCCGACGAAGAGCAGGATGAACCCGATGATGGCGGGGATCATCACCGTGGCGGTGCTGAGGTCGGCGTTGTAGAGGATGCTCACCCGGGCCTGAGGGAGGCCGCCGATTCGGCGGAGCGCCGACTGGGCCGAGAAGAGTTCCGTCCCGTCGATGAGGACTTCAGTTCCTCCGGCCGACGTCACCAAGGCGACGTGGGCCTTCGAATCGCGCAGCAACCGGCGCGCCGACGCCTCGTCCCCTCCGGGACGACGTTCCACGACCTTGAAACCGGGACCGAGCGCCTGGAGCAGATCGGGCGAGGTCGCGCCGACCACCGCGGTCGGGACCTCCTTGACGTCGAAGCGCGCCGCGTAGCCGAACACCGTGAGCATCAGGACGGGGACCACGAACAGGAGAGCCATCGTCCGGCGGTCGCGGCGCATCTGCCGAAACTCTTTGACGATCATCGCCTTCACCGCCACCTCCTCGCCCCGCGCCGCCCCCCGCACCGTATTTCAACAAACATTGAGTTCGTCTGGCGCATCGTAGGCCGGAGCTCCCGTCAGTCGCGTCGGGATGGCATCGGGTGTCGGGCGATGGTGCCTCGGACGGGGGCGAGCTCCGGGGGCCGTGGTGCGGGGTCAGGCGGCGGGGCACACACGAGCCCCCCGA
>JAUZEX010000528.1 GCA_030838815.1 Actinomycetota bacterium | reverse complement strand
CCGGCGTCTGGGCCTGACCCTGCCGCCTCCCCCCGAGGCGGCCGACGACGAGGACCCTGAGGAAGACGGGGACGACGGGGACGACGGGGCCGTCGCCGATCCCGATGTCGAGCCGACCCCGCCCGTCCACCGGGCACTCACCGTGCCGAGCCCGTTCGACCATGCCCGGCAGGGCTGGCTCTATGTCGCCAAGCACCTTCCCGAGCCCAACGATCCCCGGTTCGGAGAGGCGATGGCCGACGAGCTCCACGGGCTGATCACCGCCGCCGGGGGGCGGACCCTGGCCCTGTTCACGTCCCGGGCGGCCATGGAGCGGACGGCCGATCTCCTGGCGGCCCGCGGCGGCTACGAGGTGCTGGTCCAGGACCGCCTGCCCCGCCCGGAGCTACTGGCCCGCTTCCGGTCCGGCCCGGGGTCGGCGCTGTTCGCCACCCAGGGCTTCTGGCAGGGCGTCGACCTCCCCGGCGACCTCTGCCGGCTGGTGGCCATCGACCGCATCCCCTTCCCCCGGCCCACAGACCCGCTGGTGGCCGCCCGGAGGGCCGCCGCCACGGCCCGGCGGGAGAACGACTTCGCGGCCGTGGATCTTCCGGCGGCGGCCACGCTGCTGGCCCAGGGGGCCGGCCGGCTCATCCGCACCACCACCGACTCCGGGGTGGTGGCGGTCTTCGACCGCCGGCTGGCCACCAAGAGCTACCGCCAGACCCTGCTGGCCACCCTGCCCCCCCTCCGGCGGACGATCGACCGGGCCCAGATGGTGGCGGTCCTCACCGCCCTGCGGGAGGCGGACGTGTAGGCCCGAAAAAAACTGGACAAACCTCTCATGTCTGCCGGGAATCATGCCGATGACCTCCTCAAGCACCGGCAGACGACCGAGAGGGGCCCCGCCATGGAGACCACGACCACCACCACCACCGTCGACATCGCCACGGCGGCCAACTACTCGGCCAACGTCGTCGTCGAGGAACTCCTCAAGCGGGACCAGGGCATGTTCGACTCCGCCGAGATCCTGGCCGCCCTCGACCTGGTGGACACCGCCCTCTCCCTGGCCACCGACGCCGACCCCGCCACACTGGTCACCCTGTCGGAGGTCTCCGCCGCCGGCCGGGCCAAGGCCGCCGGCCAGCCCCTCCTCGACGCCCCGGCCACCAAGGGCGGCCTGCTCCTCGACCTGTGGGCCGGGCTCGAGAGCCTGCGCTGAGCTTCTTCCCTGCCTGACGCGCTTCCCTGAGGAACCCCACCGGTGACGGTGGGGTTCCTGCGCGTGGCAGTCCGCCTTTCGACCTAGGCGATCGTCCCGGTCGGAACCGGTCCTGCGCCCGATGTGGGTGGACGGGCGCGGTCCGTACCGTCGAGGGCATGACAGAGACACGCACCGCCCTCATCACGGGCGCCTCCCGGGGCCTGGGACTGGCCCTGGCCCGCAGCCTGGCCGCCGACGGCTGGAAGCTCGTCGTCGACGCCCGCACGGCCGGCGACCTCGACGCCGCCGCCACCGACCTCGACCCGTCCCCTGGTCCCATGGGGAGGCAGGTGAAGCCCCCGGGCGTCGTGGCCGTGGCCGGCGACGTCGCCAGCGAGGAGCACCGCCTGGCCCTGCGCCGGGCGGTGGCCGACCTCGGCGGCATCGACGTCGTTGTCCACAACGCCAGCCGCCTGGGACCCAGCCCGCAACCGACCCTCGACACCTACCCGCTCCACGTGCTCCGCGGCGTCTACGCCGTCAACGTGTTCGCTCCGCTGCGGCTCACCCAGCTGCTCCTTCCCCACCTGCGGCCGGGTGGGCGGATCGTCTTCGTGACGTCCGACGCGTCGGTCGAGCCCTACGGGGGTTGGGGCGGGTACGGCTCGTCCAAGGCCGCGCTCGACCAGATCGCCGCCGTGCTGGCCGCCGAGCACCCCGAGTTCCGGATCTACGCCGTCGACCCCGGCGACATGAACACCCGGATGCACCAGGAGGCCTTCCCCGGCGAGGACATCTCCGACCGCCCGCCGCCCGAGGCCAGCGTCCCCGGACTGCGCGAGATCCTCACCGGCCGCCTCCCCAGCGGCCGCTACCAGGCCCGGGCCCTGCCCGCCGTCCCACCGCTCGAGGCGGTCCGATGAGGGGCGCTGGCAACACCGCCCGACTGGTCGGGCTGCCGGCCGCGGCCGGGCCCATCGAGGCTTCGGGGCGGCGGAGGGACGAGGGCCGGCTGCTGGTCGTCGGGCCGTCGGCCGTCGTGGACAGCACCTTTGGCGCCGTCGGGGATTTTCTCGCCCCGGGCGACGTGCTGGTGGTGAACACGTCGGGCACGCTGGCGGCCGCTCTGCCGGTCCAGGGGCCGGCCTTCGGCCGGGGCGGGCCGGAGGGGCTCCTCCTCCACCTCGGCACCGAACTGCCCGGCGGTCTGCGGCTCGTGGAGCTGCGCACGGCCACCGGCTTCGGTAGCGCCCCCTTCGGCGACACCCGCCCCGGCGCCGTCCGGCTTCCGGGCGGCGGACGGGCCGACCTGCTTTCCCCCTGGCCGGCGACAGCCGCCGCAAGGCCCGGGCCTGACGAGCTCTGGGGCGGGGCGACGGCGCCGGCCGAGGGGCCCGCACGGCTCTGGGTGGCCCGCCTCGATGTGCCGGGCGATCCGCTCCTCTGGCTGGCCGACCACGGGCGGCCGATCCGGTACGGCGAGCCGGCCGAACCGTGGCCGATCACCGCCTACCAGACCGTGTTCGCCACCGAGCCGGGCAGTGCCGAGATGCCGTCGGCGGCACGGGGGTTCACCGCCGAGCTGGTGACGGCGCTGGTGTCGGCCGGGGTCGTCATCGCTCCCCTGCTGCTCCACTGCGGCGTGTCGTCGCCCGAGGCCGGAGAGGCGCCCCAGCCAGAGCGCTACCGGGTGCCGACCGGCACCGCGGCGCTGGTCAACGCGGCCCGGGACGCCGGTCGGCGCGTCGTGGCTGTCGGCACCACGGCCGTGCGGGCGCTGGAGACGGTGGCCGACGAGACCGGGACGGTCCATCCCGGCCAGGGCTGGACCGAGCTGGTGATCTCGCCCGACCGCGGCGTCCGGGCCGTCGACGGCCTGATCACCGGCTGGCACGAGCCGGAGGCCTCCCACCTGGAAGTGATCGCCGCCGTGGCCGGGCCGGAGCTGATCGAGCGGAGCTACTCCGCCGCCCACGCTCTGGGCTACCACGGCCACGAGTTCGGCGACTTCCACCTCCTTCTTCCCGGCGGACACGGTTTCCTCCGCTGAGGAGGAGGACGCCGCCAGGGGCGATCCTGGCCGGCGAGACCCCCCGATTATTTCGCCGACCGGCCACTAAGGTCGAGGCATGGGCGAGGGTCCGGCATCGGGGGGCGTGGGGCGCGTACTGGGAACGGAGGACGCCACTCCGCTCGGCTTCTGGTTCGCGCTCGGGCCCGGGTGCACCGTCCAGCTCG
>JAUZEX010000518.1 GCA_030838815.1 Actinomycetota bacterium | reverse complement strand
CGCCCGGGTTGCCCTCCCGGTGGACGGCGCCCGGCGGCACGTAGAAGAAGTCGCCGGGGCCGGCCAGGACGACGTCGCCGCCCCCGGCTCCCGACTCCATGCGGACCTCGCCCGCCACGACGTAGATGGAGGTCTCGTAGTCGCCGTGATGGTGCCAGCCCGAGGTGTCGTGGGCCGCGGTGCGCACGAAGCCGGCCCACATCCCGCCGGTGGCCACGGCCTCCTCCCGGATCATGCCCGGGGTCGCATGGCCCGGCACCCGATCGGCGGGCGGGATGTGGCGGACGGGATCAGCCGCGCCCATAGCGGTCCCTCACTGCCCGGCCCTCACTGCCCGGCCGGAGGACTGGTGCTCTGGGGGCTGTCCTCCGAGTGGAGGAAGATGTCGCTCCCCTTGGTCTTGTGGTCGCCGGACACCAGCGTCCTGGCCGCCGAGTCGAAGGCCACGAGCCCACCGCCGGACCCGACATTGGGGCTGAAGCTGTCGCCGTCGCCCTGCGTGCCGTCGTCGGCGATGCTGACCCGGGTCACCGTCGCGCTGTCCCGGTCGACGAGGAAGATGTCGCGCTTGCCGTTGGTGTCGTCGGGCACGAGGTTCGCCGCTCCCGACCAGAAGGTCACGTAGCGGCCGTCGGGGCTGATCGACGGGTCGGACGACATGCCGTCGCCCTGCACGTCCCCGGAGCCGACGCTGACCCGCGTGGTGCTGCCGTCGTTGCGGTCGAAGACGAAGACGTCACCGGTCTTGTTGGTGTCGGCCGGGACCAGGTTGGAGGCGTTCGACCAATAGGCGATCAGGCGGCCGTCGGCGCTCATCGAGGGGCTGAAGCTGCCGCCGTTACCCTCCACGCCGCCGGGTCCGATGCTGATGCGGGTGGTCTCCTCGGCCTGCATGTCCCGGAGGTAGACGTCGGTCTTCTTGTTGGTGTCGTCGGCCTGGAGCGGGGCGTCGGACTGGAAGGCGACGTAGCGGCCGTCGGTCGAGATGGCCGGGCGCACGCTCTCGCCCGCCCCCTGCTTCCCGTCGGTGCCGACGCTGATCCGGGTGGTCGTGCCCGCCGCGATGTCACGGACGAACACGTCCCGGGCCTTGTTGGTGTCGGTCGTCTTACCGAGGACGCCGGCCTTCTCCAGGTTGGACGCCGCCGACTCGAAGGCCACCAGCTTGCCGTCGCCGCTGATGACGGGCCGGGCGCACTCGCCGTTCGCCTGGACGTCGTTGGGCCCGACATCGACCCGGACCGTCTCGTGCGTCTGGCGGTCGTTGACGAAGCAGTCGGTCTCCCGGTTGGTGTCGCCGTCGACCAGGTTGTCGGCCGCCGACCAGAAGGCCACGAAGCGCCCGTCGGTCGACAGCGTCGGCCGCTGGCTGTCGCCGTTGGCCTGCCGTCCACCCGGCCCCTGGCTGACGCGCTCCAGGGTCCCGTTGTCGCGGTCGTAGACGAAGATGTCCCGCGCCCGGTTCGTGTCGCCGGGCACGAGCCCGGGGGAGTCGGAGTCGAAGGCCACATACCGGCCGTCACCGCTGATCCAGGGCCGGAAGCTGAAGCTGGTCCTGGGCGCGGCCGAACCCGAGGCCGAGGTCAGGGATGTGGTGATGCTGGTCGTCGACGCCCCACCGCGGGACACCCCGACCAGCGGGGCAGCGAGGACGGCGAGCAGGAGGAGGCCCCGAGCCGCCCGGGGGCCGGGGGGCGCCCCCCGGAGTGTCCGGGCCCGGGCGCGCGAACCCCCGGGCAGGTCACGCCCGGGGGTTCGGTCGTTTCCTTCTGTCCTGCTCGTCCCTCGGTCGGTACGTTCTGAGCGGCTCAGCAGTCGCCTCCCATCACGGGCCCGATCGGTAGGCGGAGCCAGAGGCTCCGTTACCAAAGGGGCGTTTGTTATGCCGTGAGGATATCGCTCAGAACGTCGTTGACGGTGACGCACACCGGGCCGACCAGAACTTCACGCTCCGCCACGCAGCGATCGCCAGCGCGTCCGTCGTGATTCGCCCCGCCGCCCCGACTCGCGAGTTGGGCACTACCGGGCGCCGAAACGGCCAGCGCCCCAAGCAGCCCAGCTGCAACAAGAACAACACCAGTAACTTTGGCCCTCATAGGTCGATGTTCCTTTCAATGGGCTTCAATCAGTAACAACGGACAACACCATTAACAGTAATGAGCAGTGACTAAATGGAAGAAATCGACCAATTAGGGAAACTAAAACAACAGTGGGCCACATAGCAAGCGGAGTTTTCACTGAACGTCACGGGCGGGCACCCTTAAAGTGTCAGTGCACGGTGACACAAGGGCCCCTTTGGCCACACATTTGGTTCCCCGGGGCGAGGCCGCCGGGGTACCCGCCCCGTACCATTCGGCCATGTCAACCGGGCATCTCCTGCCGCCGGGCCTGGGGGACGGGGGCGGATCCGATTCCGCCCGTCCGCCGGCCCCCGAGCCGACCCACGCCGAGCGCGCCCGCACGCTGGTGGCCGGCGTCAACCGGGCCGTCCTGTCGACGGTGGCCCTCGACCCGGCCGGGTACCCGTTCGGTTCCGTGGCCACCTATGCCATCGACGACGCCGGCCGGCCCATCGTCTTCGTGTCGACCATGGCCGAGCACACCCGTAACGCCGCCGCTGACCCCCGGGCCAGCCTGATCGCCACCGAGCCTTTCCCCGAGGGGAGCGACCCCCTCGCCGCCGGCCGGGTCACCCTCATCGGGGACCTCCTCGAGGTGGCGGGCGCCGAGCGGCCGGCAGTACGTGACCGGTACCTGGCCGCCAACCCCGCCTCGGCGTACTACATCGACTTCGGCGACTTCTCGTTCTGGCGCCTGGAGGTTCGCAGCGTTCGCTACGTCGGGGGCTACGGCCGGATGAGCTGGGTGGAGGCGAGCGACTACGCCGCGGCCGAGGCGGATCCGCTGGCCGGGGAGCCGGCGGTGGGGATCCTGGAGCACATGAACGCCGACCACGGCGACTCGCTCGTCCTCATGGCCAGGGTGCTCGGCGGCCGGGACGATGCCCGTGAGGCGGTCATGACCGCCGTCGACCGCTACGGGTTCGACGTCGTGGTCGGTGGCCCGAGCGGGCGGGCAGCGCTACGGCTGGGGTTCGACGCCCCGGTGGCGACGGCGGCGGCGGTGCGTCCGGCCATGATCCGCCTGGTGGAGCGAGCCCGTCAGGGCCACTGAATCGCAGCCTGGTTCAACCAGAAAAAGGGAGGGCCGCCTTGTGGGCGGCCCTCCCGTCTTCCTTTGGCGAAATGCGGTTAGAGGACTTCTCGTTCGCGGGTCACGACCCGATCCTCTCGGCGGTTGGGCCCCCACGAACCCCAGATGAAGAGCGAGAAGAGCAGTCCGATGCCCCCCACGATCATGAGGATGACCCCGATCGTGTTGAGGTTGAAGCCGCTGGTCCGCACCGTGACGGCGAAATCGAGGATCGCTCCGATGGCGATGAGCAGAAGGCTCACTCCGATACCCATTGTCTAGGACCTCCCGGTCAGTTGCGATCGGGGTGGAGGATCTCTCAGCCCCGGACTCCTTATGCCGGGGATGTACCCGCCCTGAGCACGGGGAAACGAAAGGACCGACGGACTGTCCGATTCGTCCTATTCGCCCGTCGGGAGGGGCGCCAGCTCGTCCAATTGACCCTGGACGGGGATGGCCATTTCGACGTCCCAGCTGTCGTCGTCGAGGGCCTCGAGGTACGCCGTCCGGCGGAGCTCGGCCAGGCGGCGGCGACGCGCCATCCGCGCCCGGCGGCGCCGCTCGGCCCGCCGGCGCACCGCCAGGACGACCCCGCCGGTGCAGGCCGCGAGGAGGAAGAGAACGGTCAGCAGCCGGGAGGCGCCACCCCCGCCGACCGGGCGGTGCTCGGCCACCGGCTGGGCGCTCGCCGCCCTGACGGCCTTCCGTCCCGCCGACTTGGCCGCCTTGCCGGTCGCCTTGCCGGGGACGAGGGTGGCCGGCTCCGGGGCCCGGAAGGCCTGGACCCGTACGGGCGGCAGGACCACGCCGGGGCTGGGAGCGTCGGCCGGGGTGGCGAAGCCCTTGTCCATGAGAGCGGAGGCGACGCCGTAGGTGTCGTCGGCGTTCATCACGACCGAGATCATCGTGCGGCCGTCCCGGGTCGCCGT
>JAUZEX010000487.1 GCA_030838815.1 Actinomycetota bacterium | reverse complement strand
CGACGGCGTCGATCCGGGCCTCGGCCACCCGGTCGGCGGCGGCGGCGGTGGTGATGCCCTCGGCGTCGGCCCGGGCGAAGACCGCCAGGGTGGCGTCGTAGATGTGACGCAGGCCGTTCTCGGCCCGTTCCCGGGAGTAGCCCCGCAGCTCCTCGGAGATGTTGATGATCCCCCCGGCGTTGACGCAGTAGTCGGGGGCGTAGAGGATGCCCGCCTCGGCCAGCGCCTCGTCGCACCCCGGCCCGGCCAGCTGGTTGTTGGCGCAGCCGCACACGGCGGCGCAGCGCAGCTCGGGGATGGTCTGGAACGACAGGGCCGCCCCGAGGGCGCAGGGGGCGTACACGTCGCACTCGACGGTGTGGATCTTCTCCACCCCGACGGCCTCGACGCCGAAGTCGTGGACGACCCGCTCGACGGCAGCCGGGACGACGTCGGCCACCGTGACCCGGCACCGGTCCTCGACGAGCTGGCGGACGAAGGCGTAGCCCACCTTGCCCACGCCTGACACCGCGACGTGGCGGCCTTCGAGGTTCGTGTCACCCCAGAGGGTCATGGCCACGGCCTTCAAGCCGTAGTACAGACCCTGGGCGGTGGCCACGCTCGGGTCGCCGGAGCCGCCCAGCGACTGCGAGACGCCGGTCACGAAGCGGGTCTCCCGGCGGATCAGGTCCATGTCGGCCTGGGTCGTCCCCACGTCCTCGGCGGTGATGTAGCGACCCCCGAGGGCGTCGACGTAGCGGGCGAAGGCCCGCAGGAGCGCCTCGGTCTTGTCCCGGGTGGGGTCGCCGAGGACGACCGCCTTGCCGCCGCCGAGGTCCAGTCCGGCCAGGGCGGCCTTGTACGTCATGCCCTTCGAGAGGCGCAGGACGTCGACGAGGGCGTCCTCCTCCGAGGCGTAGGGGTAGAAGCGGGTGCCACCGAGGGCCGGGCCCAGGGCAGTCGAATGGACGGCCACGATGGCCCGCAGGCCCGTGGCCCGGTGGTGGCAGAAGACGACCTGCTCGTAGTCGTCGGCCTCAATGCGATCTAACACACGGTCCTCTGGCGGCAAGGGGCTCCGGGGAGCCCTTCGACACTCCCGAGGGGACTTCCTCCTCGTCCGATCATCGTAAGCCTCACGACCCCCGTGAGCGGACTGCTTAATTCGCGCCCAGAGTGTGCCGATAGATGCCCTGACGGGCGTGGCATGCCAGCCTCGCTTCGTCGGTCCAGCCGGTCGGACAGTGCAAATGTGCTGGTCGAAGCGTTCGAACTACAGGGTGACTAGTCAATTCGGGTGGTGTGGAAATGACACTCCCGGGCTATCGACCCCGAACGGTACGGTCCCGTACCCTCGGGGACGAAGCGGACACCGGCTCCCCCTCGTGGCTCTGCGCTACGGGCCAGTAGAACCGTCGAGAGAGGAATGTCAATGCAAGACCGTACCGACCCCGATGCCCTCCTGACGCCGTCTGAGGTGGCCGAGATGTTCCGGGTCAACCCCAAGACCGTCACCCGCTGGGCCAGGGCCGGCAAGATCTCCGCGATCCGGACCCTCGGCGGCCACCGCCGCTTCCGGGCCATCGAGATCATGCGCTACCTGGAGCAGGTCGAGAGCGAGACGGGGCTCTAACCGTTGTCGGGCGAAGGGGCGGCCCCCGCGGCCGTGACCTTCGACTACTGGAACACCCTCTGTTGTGAGCCACCGGGCGGTTACCTGCGGGGCCGTCGTCTGGAGGCCATGAGCCAGGTGCTGGTCGACGCCGGCGTGGGGAGCGCCGGCGTTGTACTGCCCGTCCTCGAGGCGGGGTACGACGCCGCCTGGCTCGGCTGGAACGACGCCTGGCGGGCCAACCGGCAGCTGAGCGGCGTCGACGCCGCCCATTCCATGTGCGACGCGGTCGAGCAGGCTTTCGCCGGCTCTGCCGTCGCCGGGGTTCGGGACCGACTGCTCGACGCCTTCGCCGGTCAGGGCCAGGGCGCCGACCTCATGCTCGTCGACGGCGTGGCCGACGCGCTCGCCGCTCTCTCGGAGCGGGACATTCGGCTGGGGATCATCTGCGACGTCGGCTTCACGCCCTCGCCCGTCCTCCTCCGCCATCTGGAGCGCCACGGCCTGCTCGAGTACTTCGACCACTGGTCGTTCTCCGACGAGGTCGGCGTCTACAAGCCCCACCCCCGGATCTTCCAGCACGCTCTGGCCGGCCTCGGCGGGTTCGAGCCGGGCCGTTGCGTCCATGTCGGAGACCGCCGCCGCACCGATGTCGCCGGCGCCCAGGCCCTCGGGATGCGGGCCGTCCGGATCACCTCTGTCTTCGAGGACGAGCCCGACCAGGGTCCCTCGGGCGACGTGGTGATCTCCTCCTACAAGGAGCTGCTTCCGGCCCTGGGCCTGGCCTAGAGGTTTTCAGCTCGCCGCCGGGTAGATGGCCAGGCCGGGCTGGGCCCGGTAGTTGGCGCCCGGGGTGTCGCTCACCTTGCGGAAGTTGCCCCCCACGTAGAGGTACCGCCCGGCGAAGGCGACGTCGGGCCCCTCGTTGGTGTCGGCCTGGGCCGTGAACGAGGCGTCCGTGTTGCCGGTCTGGGCGTCGAAGGCGGCCAGATGCCGGTGCGGGTCCCCGTTGGGGCAGCTGACCCCCATGTGACCGTCGGGCGGCTGCGGGCTGAGCTTGAGGCAGGGGTCGCTGGCGTTGGGCACCTCGTGGTCGTAGTGGCCGACGAGGTAGACCCGGGTGGCGGTGGCGGCCACGCCGGTGGCGTCGCCGTCGACGTGGCCGGTCCAGGCCGGATTGGTGCTCTTCCCGCCCGGCTGGTAGGCCTCGACGACCCCGCCGGCGCCGCCGGCGGCGGCGAAGACGGTCCGCCCGTCGCCCGGCCAGACCGTGAGGGCGAAGACGGGCCGCTTGTGGACGGGCTGCCAGGGGGTCAGCTGGCCGGTGGCGGTGTCGAGCGACACCAGGCCGCCGCGCTGATGGTTCGGGTCGTCGGCCGGCGCCGTCCCGAGATGGAGGAAGCTGCCGCCGACCAGCACCGATTTCCCGTCGGACGGGATGGCCAGGCCTTGCACCACGCCGGGGTTGTGGGTGCCGGCCGTGTCCTCGACGGGCTTTCCGGTGTGCGTCTCGAAGATCCCTCCGTAGTTCAAGGGCGGAGCGAAGCTGTCGACCAGAGCGCCGGAGGCGGCGTCGACGGCGGCCACCCCGGGCCGGTCGACCGGGCCGGTGGCGGCGGTCAGGGTGGTGAAGGCGCCGCCGAAGTAGAGCCGGCCCGCCGAGACGGCGAGGGCGGTGATGTAGGCATTGGGATCCGGCGGGCTGAAGGACGGGTCGAGGGCGCCGGTGTCGAGGTTCAGGGCCGCCAGGCGGTGGGCGGTCTGGCCGCCGATGTGGTTGAACTTCCCGGCCACGTAGAGCCGGTGCTGGGCGGGGGCCGGCAGCAGGGCCAGGACGGGGCCGTCGGGGTTGGCGGTGGCGGTGAACGTCGACCCGGGGATCGGCTGGCCGGTGGTCGGGTCGAGTTCCAGGAGGTATGGCGTGGCGGCGTTCACCGCCGCGCCGGTCTGGTCGACCAGACCCGTGAACTCACCGCTCACGAAGGCCCGGTTGCCGTACTCGGCCACGGACACGACCAGCTCGGCGTATCCGGCTTTGGCCGGGTCGGCCGGGGTGCCCCACGACGGGATGGCGGCCGACGAGAAGGTCTTGGCCGGGGTCGTCGACGGAGGCCCGGTGGTGGGAGGCCCGACCGGCCCCGGGGGCGGGGTGGTCGGCGGCGCCGCCCCGGGCGGGAACGACGGCGCCCCGGACGCCCGGGCGGGGTTCGCCAGAGCGGCCAGGCCGACGATGGGCCGGGTCAGGTTGGCCACGCTTCCGAGGTCGGCGGCGTCGCCGAAGGCCAGGAGCTCCCCGGAGGTGGCCGCCTGCCAGTAGCCGCCGCCGGTCGGGCTCGGAACCATGGCCGTCACCGTCCTGGGGCCCTTCGCCGTGGGACGGGACGGCGCCGCGCCGTGGAAGGCGGCGTCGCCGAAGGAGAAGATCCCGCCGTCGGAAGCGGTCAGCCAGTAGCCCGCCCCGCTCGGCGTGGCGGCCATGCCGGCGATGGGCTGGTTCAGCTTGATGGCGCCGGTGGAGCCGTGGAAGGCGGCGTCGCCGAAGGAGAAGATGCCGCCGTCGGAGGCGACGAGCCAGTAGCCGGCGCCGGAGGGCGTGGCGGCCATGCCGGTGATGGGCTGGTTGAGTTTGATGGCGCCGGTGGAGCCGTAGAACTTGGCGTCACCGAAAGCGAAGATGCCGCCGTCGGACGCCACGAGCCAGCAGCCCGACGGGGACGCCGCGGCGGCGGTGCCAGCCGCCGCGGCGCGCCCGTCGGTGGCCTGGGCCGGACCCGTCACCGACCCGGCGAAGCTGACGACGCCGGCCACCAGGACGGCCGACAGGAGGAGAGCGAACCGGCCCCGGACCGGGCGGCGCTGGCGCAGGGTACGTACGGGCATCGATCCTCCGTGGGCCGGCCAGGTGTGGCGAAGAGACGGAGGGCCCCGCCCCGGGGAGAACCCCGGGGTCGGGACCCTCGGTTGGGTGGTCTAGGAGTCCAGGGTGGCGGCGAAGACGATGGGCTTGCTCGGCGGGTTGTCACCCAGCGAGCCGACGAACGGCCGATCGGAGAAGGAGAAGATTCCGCCGTCCGCCGCCACCATCAGGTAGCCGGCCCCGTAGCGGACCATGCCCACCACCGGCTTGTTGAGCTTCTTGTCGCCCATCGACCCCCGGAAGGGGGCGTTGCCGAAGGCGAAGATGCCGCCGTCGGAGGCGACCAGCCAGTAGCCCACCCCGTCCCGCGTCGGGACCAGCGACTGGACCGGCTGGTTGAGCTTCACGGCGCCCATCGAACCCCGGAAGATGGCGTCGCCGAAGGCGAACACGCCGCCGTCGGAGGCGACCATGAAGTAGCCCTTCCCGGAGGGGGTGGCGATCGAGCTCTGGACGGCCCCGTTGAGGTTCACCTTGGACAGGTCGCCGAACGAGGCGGCGTCGCCGAAGGGGAAGACCCGGCCTTTGGTGGTGAAGATCCAGTAGCCCTTGCCGGACGGGGTGGCCGAAAGGCTGGTGGCCTTCTCGTGGGCCCCGAGGTCACCGGCGTTCACCCCACCGAGGGCGGGGGCGTCGCCGTAGGCGTAGACGCTGCCCGCTTCGTTGAGCACCCAGTAGCCGGCCGCGGTGGGCGTCGGCTCGAGGCGGGTGGCCTTCGTGTCGGCGGGCATCGCGGCGCTGGGGTCACCCATCGACTTGGCGTCACCGAAGGGGAAGATCTTGCCCTCGGCCCCGAGCATCCAGTAGCCCGACTTGGTGGGCGCGCCGTTGGCGGTGGCGCCGGGCGGCGGAGAACCGGCCGGCGGCGTCGAGGCGGGCGGGGGCGCCGCCCCCGGGTCGACGGCCGCGGCGTGGGCCGGGTCGAAGACCACCCGGACGAGGTTGTTCTTGCTGTCGGCGATCCACAGGTTCCCGGCGGAGTCGACGGCCAGGTCGTGCATGGTGTTGAACTCGGCCTGCGAGGCCGGTACCGGCCCCGGGTCGCCGGCCACCCGGCCCCGGCCGCTGGACTTGCCGTCGCCGGCGATGGTGGTGATGGTGCCCGACGGGTCGATCCGGCGGACCCGGGCCCCGGTCGTGTCAGTGGCGGGGTCGCCCGACTGCTGAGCCACGAAGACGTTGCCGAGCCCGTCGACAGCGATCCCTCGGGGGCCGTCGAGGTGGGCGGAGGTGGCCGGGCCGCCGTCGCCGGCCGAGTCACTCGGCCCGAGGGGCTGCTTGGCGTTGGCGGCGTTGGTGGCGGCGGTGACGTCACCGGCGATGGTCGAGATCGCGCCGTTGGCGTCGACCTTGCGGACGAGGTTGTTGCCGCTGTCGGAGATATAGATGTTGCCGGCGGAGTCGACCCCCACGCCCTCGGGCGTGTTGAGCTGGGCGTCCGTGGCCCGGCCCCCGTCGCCGCCGTAGCGCTTCGACTGGGAGTTGCCGGCCACGGTGGTGATGGTCACCGGGTTGGCCGCCAGGTCGAGGCGCCGGATCATGTTGTTGCCGGAGTCGGCGACGTAGAGCTTGTCGCCGGGCGCCATGAACATCGACTTCGGGAACTTGAGCCCCGAGCCCGCCGCGTCGCAGGACGCCGCCTTGGTGGCGCAGGGCGGAGCCTTGGGGTCGCCCGTCCCGGCGATGGTCGTGATCGTCCCGCCGGTGTCGATCTTGCGGATGCGCTGGTTGTTGCTGTCGGCGACGTAGACGTTGCCCTTGGAGTCGACGGCCACTCCATGGGGCTGGTTGAACACCGCGGCCGTGGCCGGGCCGCCGTCGCCGTTGGCGCCGGTCGGTGTGGCGCCGTTCTGCAGCGTGCCGCCGGAGTCGGACGGGCCGCTCCCGGCGAAGGTCGAGATGACGCCGCCGGCGTCGATCTTGCGGATCCGCTCGTTGAGGGCGTCGGCGACGTAGACATCGCCGTTCGGCGCGAAGCCGATGGCCCGGGGGTTGTAGAGCTGGGCGGCGGTGGCCGGCCCGCCGTCGCCGGAGTAGCCGTACTGCTGGAAGTTCTGCATGTTGCCGGCCACCGTGACGATGTTGCCTGCCGGCCCGGTCGGGGTGGCCGCCCGGGCCGCGGTGAGGACTCCCACGCCGGTGCCGGCGGCCATGAGGCCGGCGACCACGGTGGCGAGGCCCCGGCGGGCCGGTAGGACCCGCCGCCGCGTGTCTGACTGTCGGAACATTGGGGCTCCTCCTGGGGGTGTGAGGCAGACGTGGCCGTGACCGGCCGTCAGGGCGGCCGGGAGCTGTCGACCCGGGACTACTCCGCGGAGGCGCTTGATCCCTTTCGCGTTGATGGTTTCTTGAAGGCCGTTTGAGACCCGGATGAGAGATTTCTGCCAGTTCCTGGCGGAGAAACCGGGCAAAGCTTCCGCACGCCGGTCGGAGGTACGGTTTCCCGTCCGCGAATCCTGGAGGTGGCTCGATGAGAACGAAGTCGGCGGCGTGGATCCTGATCGCGGCCCTCGGTGTGCTGCCGGCCGGTTGTGGCGGCAAGAGCCGGGCGGGCGCGGCCACGGCCGGTGACGTCCGGCTGAGCGGCGCCATCGCCGAGCCCCGGACCTGGAGTGTCGCCGGGCTGGCGACCCTGCCGCAGCAGACGCAGGAGGTCAGCTTCGTGGGCGAGGGCATGCAGAAGAGCATCAAGGGGACGGGCGTGCTCCTCCTGGACCTGCTCCAGAGGGCCAAGCCGAAGTTCGACCAGAAGAAGAAGCGCGATGCCCTCCGCTACGCAGTCCTGGTCCATGGGACGGACGGCTATGCGACGGCGATCTCGTGGGGTGAGATGGACCCGGACTTCGCCGACAAGCCGATCCTCGTGACCGTGGAGGAGAACGGCAAGCGCCTCGAACGCCCCGGCCTGATCGTGCCCGGCGACAAGCACGGCGGCCGCCACGTCTACGACATGGACAAGATCACCGTGGAGGCGTTGGGCAGCTGAGTCAGCCCCGCAGCGCCGACCAGGTGGCGAACAGCGCCAGGAGCGTGAGCAGTGCGGCGCTGATGCGGTGCATCGTCGCCACCGGCATGACGCGCAGGACGCCCTGACCGCCGACGACGCCGATGCCGGCCACGGCCCACAGGGCGAGGGCCGAGCCGACGCCGACGCTCAGGGCGGCGTGGTAGTGGGCGGCGAGGTTGGCGACCAGGATCTGGGTCAGGTCGCCCCATTCGGCGACGAAGATGACGGCGAAGGCGGTCGTGGCCACGCGCCGGTGGCTGCGGGCCTCCCGGTCGACGATCTCTGTCGCGTCACCGGTGTCGGACT
>JAUZEX010000484.1 GCA_030838815.1 Actinomycetota bacterium | reverse complement strand
GAGATGATCTCGACGGCCTGATCGAAGGCATCATCGTCGACGCCTACGGCGAGGACGAGCAGTTGTCGTCATTCCGCCAGGCGTTCGAGGAGGACGGTCGCTTCCCCTTCCCGGCAACGGTCGTGGGTGCGGCCCTCGACGTGACTGCGGTGGACTACGAAGGCGACAAACGGCGGGGCTTGGTGGCGCTGTGCCGCCGGGAGGGGACGGTCCACCGGATCCCGCTCCTCGACGTCGTCCCGGCCGGCTCCCTGTCGCTTTCCACCGCCCGTCTGCTGGCCGCCTACCGAAGGTGGTGGGGAGCGGATCCGCTCCCGACGACCACGTCGCATCCAAGCGGGCCGGCCTGGGTGTACACACCGCTGGCCCCGCCGGGCGATGTGGACCCGCCACTCGCCCTCGTGGCCCACGGCGAGTGGGACCCGAAGGACGAGTACTGGGGCGAGGACGGTGACGTCCTGCATCCGTTGTGGGAGACGATCATCGCCGCCGGGCCACGCCCCCTCTACGAGATGGAGCAGGTCATCCCCGGCGTCGCCCCCGACGACTGGGACACCGATCCGATTGCCGACGCCGCCGAACTCCACCGAGCGGGCTACGACCGCGAAGCCGAGTGGCTCCTCCGCGGCCTCTTACAGCAGGACCGGCGCAGCGTCGACGCCTGGGCCCACCTGGGCAACATCGCCTTGGACACGAAGGGACCAAAGGCCGCTCTCGGCTACTACGAGAACGGTGTCGGCATCGCCGAGCGGTCACTACCCGACCGGTTCGGCGGCGTCCTCGAACGAGGCCTGATCGACAACCGGCCCTTCCTCCGCTGCCTCTACGGCCTCGGCCTGTGCGCCTGGCGGCAACGCCGCTGGAGCGACGCCGACGCCATCTTCACCTCGCTGGTGTGGCTCGACCCGACCGGGTCGTTGCACGCCCTCGCTTGCTACGAGCAGGTTCTGGGACGTCGGCGATGGCAGCGCGAGGACTGACGGCTCTCGCACCGATGAGCGAACTCACGGAGGCTCCGCCTCCGGAGCATGGTGCGCCAGCAGACAACCAGCGCGGCGCAGCCCGTTCGGCGTGATCCGCCGAACCCGACTCTCCTTGATCAGTTCGTCCATGACTCGTGTGAACCGTTCGGGCGTGAGCCATCCACCCCCCGGAGCGCGGAACACGAGATCGTCGTCAACCCACGTTGCGTCGCCGGCAGGCTCGGCGTCTTGACCCTTGCGGTGCTCGACAAGCATCTGCCGCAGCGACGGCGGAAGGGCGACCGTGCGACGGGCGCGGTCCGGCACCGGCTTCAACCGGGCCCGGCCACCCTCGACCATCAACTGCTGAGCGACCTTCAGACGCCCGGCATGGAGGTCGAGGTCCGACCAACGCAGCCCGAGCAACTCGCCCCGCCGCAGGCCGGCGACGACCGCCAGGTGGAACGCCGACCCCAGCCGATGACCAGCGGACGCCGCCAGGAACCGCTCGACCTCGTCCGACGTCCAACCGACCGTCCCGGCTGGCGCCGCCCTTGGTGCCTGGGTGCGCCGCACCGGGTTGTCGGCCAAGACTCCACGATCGACGGCGTCGGCGCAGGCCATCGAGAGCACCTTGCGGACCAGCCGCACCGAGGTCGCCGACAATGGCCGCCCGCCGTCGTGCCGCCCGGCGCTGCCGAGGCGCCGCAGCCAGCGGTCGAGCACCTTCGGCTCGAGTTCCGCAAGCTTGGGCTGACCGAGGGACGGCACGATGTGCCGGCGGACCGCCCAGGCGTACTGATCGAACGTCGACCGATCGATCTCGCCCTGTTTAGCCGGGAGCCACACCAGTTCGAGGTAACCGCCGACGGTCCTCCGGTCACCACCCCTAAAGGCGACCAGTGCCTCCGCCAGCGCCGCCTCGGCTTCCTCCCGCGACCGGAACCCGGCTACCTGCTTCTGGTTGCGACCCCCGCCCGGCACTGCCCCGAGATCGATCCGGTACGCCCACGTCCCGCCCACCGTCCGTGGGGCACGGATCCCACCCTTCATACCCCCATCGTACGAGCAAACCGTCATCAACCAGTGAGCGATCCGTGGACACTCAACACGCGAAGAAGGGGCATCGCCCTTGCGATACCCCCTCTGACCTGCTATTTTGTAGTCGGGCGGGGGAGATTTGAACTCTCGACCTCTTGACCCCCAGTCACATTCCGCCGATTTCGGCCCGTGCCGCTTCGTGCCGGAAAGTACCTCTGGGCTGGGGCTTCACCGCCGTTTCGTGTCGGCTGGTGCGACCTCTTGACCATGAGTCGTCAGGATTCTGCATACATTCTGCATACATCGCTATGGATTGGCCGCTAGCCAATTGAGCGCACGCTCGACGGAGTAGCGCTCCGGCACGGTCGGCAAGCGACTCGCGATCACGGCCGCGTCGACGAGCCCAGCACGGACCAGGGCCCCGACGAAGTTCCGGTCCTTATCGCGAAAGGCGCAGAGCTTCGCAACGCAAAGATCTTCCTTATCGAGGCACCAGTCGGTGAACTGTGGCTCTCCCGTTGGTGCGGCCGTGTTGGCGTTCTGGACCTTGACCAGGCGATCTTTCCATCCCTCCGGAAGCGCAGATGTCTCCATGTCGACGCCGTCGATGCTGAAGCCATGAAGCTCCTCAAAGAGCGACAACTCCCCTGCGGCTCCCTCGATGAGGTCGGCAAGGCGCTTGGTCTCCGCGTTGCCGTCGGCGATCGGGAGGATGTCGATCTCGACCGACATGGTCGCGTCAGCCGGAAGTTCGTCTTCGCGGAACGTGCCGAGAATGGACTGGGAGCCAACCACGATCACCTCCGGCCGGCCGATGATCTGGCATGCCGTCCGGATAGCGTGCTCCAACTGGTCCCGACGCATCAGCCCGTCATGCGGAGCACATCGGAACGCTCCTCGTTCGACAGCAGGCCACCCATCGGAGAGACCTCGCGCATCTCGATCGACTCCCGATCAAGGCCCGTGAGAACCCGATGGAGCCCCGGCACGTCGCGTCGATCGATCAGCGACTGCCAGCGGTCCAGGTTGCGTAGGTGCGGCTGGCCCTTCACCTTGTTGCTCAGTCGCTCGAGGTTGCGCTCGATCGGGGCCCGCCACGTCTCCAGACTCGACTGCGTCAGATGCGTCGACAAACGACGGTGCAGCCCCCACGAACGCCGCTCGGAACGGGTGAGGTACGCAAGCACCGGCCTCCGAACAACTTCGAGCCGATAGCCCATGCACGACAACAGCCGATCGAGCTGGTCATCGCTCAAGTCGACCTTGCCAGAAAGAAACTGGCTGATGCTCGGCTGGCGAACCCCACTGAGACGCGACAGCTCAGACTGGGTGGTGCTCGTTTCGAGCATCACCTCGCTCAGAACGTCGCTTCGGTCGGACACGACCACGACTATAGCAAATCTTACTATGTCCCGAACAAGCGGCCGGAGGCCCTCACTCCCGGAAACCCTCGGGCAGATCCACGTCGTCCCAGACGGCCTGACGGGCTTGGCCGGCCAGGCCCTCGAGTTGGTTGGCCATGGAGCGCAGCTGGGTCGTCCAACGGTCGATGTCTCCGAAGGACTGTTTGACGAGCTTGCTCGATTTCATACCCGGGAATGACAAGAGCCGGTGCCCTCGCACCGGCCCTGACCTGCACTTTCTCCGTCGGGCTGGGGAGATTTGAACTCCCGACCTCTTGACCCCCAGTCAAGCGCGCTAACCAAGCTGCGCCACAGCCCGTGCACTTACCTGCCAAATCCCACTGATGTCATCGTTCG
>JAUZEX010000464.1 GCA_030838815.1 Actinomycetota bacterium | reverse complement strand
AGCACCTTGCCCGCCTTGACCAGCTCATCGAGCGCGCCGAGGGTCTCGTCGATCGGCACCGTCGGGTCGGGTATGTGCTGGGAGTAGAGATCGATGCGGTCCGTGCCGAGTCGCCGCAGGCTGGCGTCGCACGCGGCGCGCACGTAGTCGGGCGTGGCGCAGGGGTTCCCTTCCGCCAGCGGCATGCCGAACTTCGTGGCGATCACGACGTCGCCGCGCCGCGAGCCGAGCGCCTTCCCGAGGAGCATCTCCGACCCGCCGCTGCCGTAGACGTCGGCGGTGTCGAAGAAGTTGATGCCCGCGTCGATGGCGGCGTCGACCACCTCCTTGGCACCGGCTTCGTCGATGTACGCACCAAAGCTGTTGGTCCCGAGGCCGACGACGCTGACCTCGATGCTGCCGATGTGACGCGTCTCCATGTGCCGTGTCTCCTTGTCTCGAGCCCACCCCGTAGGCGAATCAGTTACCGGCGCTCTCTTCGGCGCGACCCCAGTAGGCCGGCGGCGGGTCGAAGACGGGTGTGATCGTGCGGGATGCCAGGCGCCAGCCATGCGGCGTCCGTACCCAGCGGTCGGCGATGTCGCCGACCGTGCGAATGATGACGTCCACGCCCTCGTCGCGGCGATGGACGCACTCCACCCAGGCGACGTCGACGGAATCGACATCGACATCGAGGACCCGCAGGTTGCTCCACTGATGCCGCGTCTTGAACGGCGCCGCGGCCCGACGGGTCATCCACTGCTCGAACTGGTCCCGGTCGAGGTCGACCCCCGGCCCGTGCAACGCGAAGTCTTCGGTGCACAGCTGCGGCACCCAATCGGCGGCATCGCCATGGTCTCCCCACGCCAAGGACTCGCTGAGGAGCTGTTCGAGCTCCATGTGCTCATGCGGTTCAATCGACATGCGAGTGACCCTATATGTGCGAGTTACTTGCAGTCAAGAGTAACGTGCACAAGAATCCGTGAGCCGACAGATGGGAGGCGCGACACACACGAACGGGTTGACGGCGAGTTCGTCGAGGGCGTCCGGGTCGTGGGCCACAACCAGGCCGCCGCCGATCGTGAACGTTTCGGACTGGCACTCTGCGGGTTTAGGGCCCGGTCCCCGCAAGGGGGTGAGGGTTCAAATCCCTCCGCTCGCACCACTCGAACCCTCGGCATTTTCTTCGGCGCTTGGCCCGCCACCCGCGCCGCCGCCCTCACTCCCATCGTCGCCCTGCGGTACGAATAGGGCCGAACGGCCTCCAGCGTTCGAGACAGCTTACGGAAAGGTGTGTGCAGGCGCCGGCGGTCGGGTACCGCTCGCGGCATGCGCATGAGACTGACCGTCGTGGTGCTGCTGCTGGTCGCTACGGGAGCCTGTTCCAACGATCATCGCGCCTCGCCCGGCACGGGATCTGAGGCCACCACGTCGTCGACCGTCGCCGGACGCTCGGGAAACAACGCGCCGGCCGATCAGACGGATGCCTCTTCCACGACATCATCGAGCGGGCCGGCGGCCCGGGCCGGCGCCACCGGCAGTGGCGGGCAGCCGGCGACCGGCGTCACCGGTGTCCGCTCCGGCTCCACGACTTCGACCGAGCCCTACACGCAACGCTGAGCAGGACCGGCCAGGGCAGGCGCCACGGCCCATGCCGTCACGCTCCGCTCAGGACCTGGGCCGATCACCGGAGAGGGCGAACCGGCCGTCGGAAACTGGTGCAACGGCCCGGATTCGCTGCCGGAGCGCCCGTTGCGGGTTGGCGGCCCGGCGGACGACCCGACCCGCATACGGGCATCCGCCGTGGCGCAGGCGTGCCACCAGCGCCAGCCAGGAACAGACGCCCCGTTCGATCACCCACATCGGGGCGACGAGAGAGGCCGAGAGCGGGAAGACGCGCCGGCCCCCGGCCCGGGCCCGGCCGACCTCCGCCGCGGCGACGATGCCCACCGCCGCGCCAGCCAACCAGCGGCGCGCCCGAGGCGATCGTCCGCTCCGGACGACGAGGGCAGCGAGGCCCGGAACCACGGCGAGGGCGACGGCGAGGCGGGGCGGTTGGGCGAAGTCGTCATAGGCCTGGCGGACCCGCTGCGACCAGAACTTCCGGGTCGTGGGCGGCCGCCGGACCACGTAGAGATCGAGGGGCGTGACGACCCGTCCGCCGGCGGCCTTCACCGTCCGGATGAGCTCCAGGTTCTCGAACAGCACATCGCCGTCGTAGCCTCCGGCGGCCAGGAGGACGCTGCGCCGCACCGCCAGCGTCCCGGGGTAGTCCCCGCCCACAAAAAATCGGTTGAGCAGGCTGCGGGCGGTGTCCAAGGCGGCGTGCCACGGCACCGGCGAGAAGTGGTTCTGGGGTCGCACGAGATCGGCGTCGTCAAGCAGGGCCAGAGTGCGCTCGAGCGCCGCGCCGTCGTAGCGAACGTCGTCGTCGGCGATCACCACTCGCTCCGCGCCGGCGAACCGCAGTCCCGTCAGTACCCCGGCGACCTTGCCATTGGCACAGTGCAGATCGCGGCCGGGCGGGACGTGTCGGATGCCGAGGGGGGCCCACCGGCGGGCCTGGGCGGCGAAGATGTCCGGCGCCGATCCGTCGACGACCACGACCTCGAGCCGCGCCGCGAGCCAACCCAGGTAGGTAGTCAGGTCGGACG
>JAUZEX010000443.1 GCA_030838815.1 Actinomycetota bacterium | reverse complement strand
CTCCGGCCACCAGGACGGCACCGTCGGCGCCGAGGGTCACGGCCACGCCCGCCGCCCGCCACCGCTGGGCCAGCGCCCGGGCCTGCGCCGCGACCGCAGCCAGCCCGGCGCCGGCGTCGTCGGGGCGGCCGTCGTCGGGGCGGCCGCCGGCGGGGCGGGCGCCGTCGGCGTCGGCGGCGAACTGGGCCGCCTCGGCCCGGTTCGGGGTGACCAGGCGGGCCCCCGGGACGGGCGGTGCGCCGCGGGGGTGCGGATCCCAGACCAGGGGCACGCGCACGCCGGTCAGGGCCTGGCGCAGGTCCCGGTGGGCGGTGAGGCCGCGGCCGTAGTCCGAGACGAGGATGGCGGCGGCCCGCCCGAGGGCCTGCCGGGCGTGGTCGGTCAGCAGGCCGATCGGACCGGGCGGGCCGCCATGGTCGAGGCGGATCAGTGACCGCCCGCCGCTCGTGACCCTGACCTTCTGCGGCGTCTCGCCGGCCGTGGTCAGGTCGATCACCTCGACGCCCTGTCCCGCCAGCAGCCCGGCCAGCTCCCGCCCGGCGTCGTCGTCGCCGAGGGCGGTGACGATCGCCACCGGCCGGCCGGCCGCGGCGAGGGCGGCGGCCAAGCCGGCGCCGCCGGGCCGGGCCTGTCGCACCGGCCGGTCCACCACCGGCACCGGCGCATCGGGACAGAGCCGCTCCACCGACCCTTCAAGGTCGCAGTCGAGCAACGCGTCGCCGACGACGACCACCGGACGCGCCGCACCACCGCTGACCCGCCGGTTGTGGACGGCCCGGCCGCGGTCCGCGTGCGTCCCGTCTCCGGTGGCCGGCGTGACTGCGAGCGCCTGCTCGAAAGCGGCGCACAGGAGATGGACGGCGATCTGGTGGATCTCCTGGACGGTGGCGGTGGCGCCGGTGACGCACAGGGCGTCGTCGCTGGCGGCCTGGAGGGGATTGGGCGCCGGGCCGGTCAGGGCCCAGGTGAGGAGACCCCGTTCCCGGGCCGCTTCCGCCGCGGCCAGCACGTTGCCGCTGCGGCCCGACGTCGACAGGGTGACCAGCACGTCGCCGGGCCGGCCGTGGGCCCGCACCTGGCGGGCGAACGACTCGTCGTAGCCGTAGTCGTTGGCGATGGCCGTGACGGCCGAGGACTCGGCGTGGAGGGCGAGGGCCGAGAAGGCCGGCCGGTCGTCGCGGTAGCGGCCCACCAACTCGCTGGTCAGGTGCTGGGCCTGGGCGGCGCTCCCCCCGTTGCCGGCAGCCAGCAGGCGACCTCCGGCGCCCAGCACGACGGCCAGGTGCCGGCCCCAGCGGTCCAGCCGTTCGACTTCGGCCCCCAGCGCCTGCAGCGGCGCGGCCAGTGCCGCCAGGTGGTCCCGCCCGGCCGGGACCGGCTCGCCCTGTTCGGCGGTCCCGCTCATACGCGGAGCACCTCGGCCGAAGGCACCTCGGCCGAATTTGGCCGGGAAGCCCTGGCAGCCGGCGAGCCGGGGCCGACCGGCGGCGGGGGCGCCAGCTCGTCGACGGCGGCGAGGACCCGGTCGACCGGGATCGATGACAGGCAGGGGTGGCCGGCCACGGGGCAGTGTCGGGCCCGGCAACCGGCGCAGTCGATGGCCTGGTCGCCGAGCAGCACGTGGGGCACGCCCCACGGCCGCCACCGCACGGCCGGGACGGTCGGGGCGTAGAGCGACACGACGGGTGTGCCCACGGCGGCGGCGAGGTGGGCGGGGCCCGTGTTGCCGGCCACGATGACGTCGGCCCGGGCCAGCACCGCGGCCAGGCCGGCGAAGTCCACCCGTCCGCCCCAGTCGGCCACGCCGGGTCGCGGAGGGCCGGCGGCGATGGCGGTGAGCCCCCGCTCGTCGGCGGCGCCGGTGACCACCACCCGGCGTCCGGCGGCGACGAGGGCGTCGACCAGCGCCGCGTGCCGCCCCGGGGACCAGGCCCGGGCGGGGACGGAGACCCCGGGGTGGACCACGACGTACCCGTCGCCGGGTGGTCCCGCCGTCGCCGTGCCCTCTCCGGGCAACAGGACGGCCAGCTGTCCGTGGTCGCCGGGGCGAAGCCGGTAGCCGAGGGTGGCCACGGTCGACAGCGCCCGCTGCACTTCATGGATGTCGTCGGAAACGCGGTGGCGGACGTCGAGCAGCGATCCGGGGTAGTCGTCGCTGACGGCGGCGATGACGGGGACGCCGGCCATCCGCAACAGCAGGGCGGCGGGGAGGGCGCTCTGGTGGAAGGAGGTGAGGACCACGGCCTGGTCGACTCCGGCGTCGGCCAGCCGGGCCACGAGCTGGAGTACCGCTGCCGCGTCGATGGCGCCGGGCTCAGGATCGATCCACGGCGCCTCGGCCACGATGACCCCGTCCACGCCTGGCAGGAGCTCGGCCGCCGCCCGGCCCCGGGGGCTGGCCAGGAACGTCACCCGCCCGGCACCGGCCGCCACGGCCCGCACTGCCGGCCCCGCCAGCAGCACGTCGCCCAGGCTGTCGAGCCGGGCGATCAGCACATGGGGACGGGCCGGTCTCACGTCGCCCCCAGTAGCCGGTCGACCGCCGCCTCGAGATGGGCGGCGACCTCGGGGGCGGCCCGCACCTCGGCCCGCCGCGTCCGCTTCGTGGGCACGAGGATCGGTCGGGCCCCCGCAGCCAACGCCGCGCCGACGTCGGCGCCGATGTCTCCCACCACCGCGCAGCGGTCAGGGGCCACGCCCAGCGCCTCGGCCGCCCGCAGCACCAGGCCCGGCGCGGGCTTGCGGCAGCCGCAGCCGTCAGCGGGGCCGTGGGGGCAGATGAACCAGGGACCGAGCGGGCCGAGCAGCTCCTCCACCCGCCGGTTGACCGCCTCCACGGCGGCCGGGGTGAGGCGGCCCCGGGCGATGCCGGACTGGTTGGAGATCACCGCCAGGGGAACGCCGCCGTCCCGGAGCCGGTCGAGCGCCGCCCGGACCCCCGGCAACGGCTCGACCCGGGCCGGGTCGCCGTTGTAGGGGACGTCACGCACCAGCGTCCCGTCCCGGTCGAAGAGCACCGCCGCCGGCCGCTCGGTCGGCGGCCAGGGGCCGCGGCCGCCGGCGGCGGAGAGGAGGCGCGGCAACCGGGCCAGGCCGGCGATCGTGTGCCAGGTGGCGGCGACCGGGATGGCGGCGCTGGTGAGCGCCACGGTGACCGCCTCCTCCCCCGTGCGGGGTCCGGGCGCCCACCGGGCCCAGGCCAGTTCGGCGCTGCCCGCCAGCCATGCGCCCGCTCCGGCGGCGGCGAGCGCGGCCCAGGCGAAGGGGCGGCTGCGCTGCGCCGTTCGTCCGGCGGCGGCCACCGCCGCGCTGCTGGCTGCGCCGAGGGCGACCATGCCGGCGGCGGTGATGGCCACATGGCGCCGCCGCCGGCCGGGAGCGGCTCCGGCGGCGCTGCGCCACTGCCGGCCGTGGAGGGCCCGCATGAGGACGTCGTCGGCGTTGCCCCGCTGCAGTCGCACG
>JAUZEX010000428.1 GCA_030838815.1 Actinomycetota bacterium | reverse complement strand
CACCGCGGCGATGGCGCGGTGAGGAACGCCCGTTGGGTCAGCGCAGAACGAGGGTGTCGTCCTCGACGTCGACCTTCACCGTGTTGCCTTCGGCGTAGTGGCCTTCGAGGAGGGCCAGGGCCAGGCGGTCGCCGACCTGCTTCTGGATCACCCGCTTGAGGGGGCGGGCGCCGAAGTCGGGGTCGTAGCCCCGCTCCGCCAGCCACAGCTCGGCTTCCGGTGACACGTCGAGCGTGAGCCGGCGGGCGGCCAGCCGGGCGGCGAGGTGCTGCAACTGGATGCCCACGATCGCCGCCATGTCGGACCGCTCGAGCTTGCGGAACCGGACGATCTCGTCGATGCGGTTGACGAACTCCGGCTTGAAGAACTCCATCGGGTCGACGGGCAGGTTCGACGTCATGATCAGCACGCTGTTGGAGAAGTCGACGGTGCGGCCCTGGCCGTCGGTCAGGCGGCCGTCGTCGAGCACCTGCAACAGGACGTTGAAGACATCGGAGTGCGCCTTCTCGATCTCGTCGAGCAACACCACGGCGTACGGGCGGCGCCGCACCGCTTCGGTGAGTTGGCCGCCCTCGTCGTAGCCGACATACCCCGGGGGGGCACCGATGAGCCGCGCCACCGTGTGCTTCTCCTGGTACTCCCCCATGTCGATGCGGACGATGGCCCGCTCGTCGTCGAACAGGAACTCGGCCAGCGCCTTGGCCAGCTCGGTCTTGCCGACACCGGTCGGGCCGAGGAACAGGAAGCTGCCGATCGGCCGGTTGGGGTCGGACAGGCCGGCCCGGGACCGGCGGATGGCGCTGGCCACCGCCGACACGGCCTCCTCCTGACCGATGACACGCCGGTGCAGCACGTCCTCCATGCGGACGAGCTTGGCCACCTCGCCCTCCATGAGGCGCGACACCGGAATGCCGGTGGCCTTGGCCACGACCTCGGCCACGTCCTCTTCGTCCACCTCCTCCTTCAGCATCTTCTGCGAGCTCTGCAGCTCGTCGAGCCGGGCCGACGCCTCGGCCACTTTCCTTTCCAGCTCAGGGATCCGGCCGTAGCGGATCTCGGCCGCCCGGGACAGATCCCCGTCGCGCTCGAAGCGGTCGGCCTCGCCCTTGGCCGCCTCCAGCTCCTCCTTGCGGGCCCGGATGGCGGCGATGGCATCCTTCTCCGACTGCCAGTGGGCCTTCATGGCCGTCGCCTGCTCCTCGAGGTTGGCCAGCTCCTCGTCGAGGTCGGCCAGGCGTTCCTTGCTGGCGGCGTCGGTCTCCTTCTCCAGCGCCACCTTCTCGATCTCCAGCTGGCGCATGCGCCGCTCGACGACGTCGATCTCGGTCGGCATGGAGTCGATCTCGATGCGGAGCCGGGAGCCGGCCTCGTCGACGAGGTCGATGGCCTTGTCGGGCAGGAAACGCCCTGTGACGTAACGGTCCGAGAGGACGGCGGCGGCCACCAGCGCCGCGTCCTGGATGCGGACGCCGTGGTGCACCTCGTAGCGCTCCTTCAATCCCCGCAGGATGGCGACGGTGTCCTCCACCGAGGGCTGGCCGACGTACACCTGCTGGAAGCGGCGCTCCAGGGCGGCGTCCTTCTCCACGTACTTGCGGTACTCCGACAGCGTGGTGGCGCCGATCATCCGCAGCTCGCCGCGGGCCAGCATGGGCTTGAGCATGTTGCCGGCGTCCATGGCGCCCTCGGCCGCGCCGGCCCCGACAACCGTGTGCATCTCGTCGATGAAGGTGATGATCTGCCCGTCGGAGTCGGCGATCTCCTTGAGGACGGCCTTCAGCCGCTCCTCGAACTCGCCCCGGTACTTGGCCCCGGCCACCATGGCCGACAGGTCGAGGGCGATGAGCCGCTTGTTCTTCAGGCCTTCGGGGATGTCGCCCTCGACGATGCGCCGGGCGAGGCCTTCCACGATGGCGGTCTTACCGACGCCGGGCTCGCCGATGAGGACGGGGTTGTTCTTGGTGCGCCGGGAGAGCACCTGGATGACCCGGCGGATCTCCTCGTCGCGCCCGATGACCGGGTCGAGTTTCCCCGCCCGGGCGGCCTCGGTGAGGTCGCGCCCGTAGCGCTCCAGCGCCTGGTACTGGTCTTCGGGATTCTGGCTGGTGACGCGGTGGCTGCCCCGGACCTCCTGAAGTGCTTTCAGGAGCTGCTCCCGGTCAACGCCGATCCGGTCCGCCAGCGCCAGCAGCAGGTGCTCGGTGGAGAGGTACTCGTCGTGCAGCTCGGTCCGGGCGGCGTCGGCCGCGCCCATGACGTCGCGCAGGTCGCGGCTCAGCTGCGGCGGCTGGCCGCCGTGGGCCTTGGGCAGCCGGGCCAGCGCCTCGCCGGCCCGGTTGCGCAGCGTCAGGGGCGCCACCCCGACCTTGCCCAGGACGGGAAGCACGACGCCCTCCTCCTGGCCCAGGAGGGCCGCCACGAGGTGGTCGGGCGTCACCTCGGGATGGGCCTGGGTGCGGGCCATCTCGACGGCGGCCTGCACCGCCTCCTGGGTGCGCAGCGTCCAGCGGTTCGGATCGAACGCCATCGCCATCAACCTCTCTCTCCTGTGCGGGGAGGGTCGGACACATCCTCCCCGTCGAACGCCATGGTAGCAATCCGACTAGTAAAACTGAGCGCTTGACGCTCAGATTCCCTGCTCGTCAAATTCCGGCCACTGGCGCAAGCGCGACCTCGTGGAGCCGTCGAGGTCCCGGGCAACTGCCGCCGCATAGCCCCCACAGACCACTCCACCACCAACACCCCCGGGTTCCCGTCAACCGGAACCCGCGGGGGTTGCGCGCCCGGGGTGGAAAAAACAGGCAAAGTCCCCGCCAACCGTCACGGCCCGTCGAAGAACCGTTGAAACCATTGGCATTCCGGCCCGGATCGCAGCTACCTTCAGCACTTCGATTCGGGCGGATCGAACGGAGGGACGGCGCGACGGAGCGCACTGGGGTCCCCCTGCTCTGACCGCCCCTGTACCCGCAGAGAGGGGGCGCCCAAACTCCCACACCCGTGGGCTGTCGTCAGCACCTCGCACGGACACCGCAATGTCCCGAAGCGCATCGGAGCGTTTCACGAGCTGAATGCCACATCGACGATCACCCGCATTCCAGGCCACACCTGAAGCACCCCGGGTTTCCGAGACTTCAAGGAGGCGCAAAATGCGCATCGCTTTCCGTCGGAGCGTGTTCTTATCCGTCGGCCTACTGGCCGCCACCACGTTCCTGTCCTCTGACCTCATGGCCACGCCGGCCCATGCCTTCGTGCGGCATCCGGCCTACGGTCGCTCGATCGATCGTGACGCCCTCGCCCGGACCCGGGCCGCCCGCCAGCAGCGGGCCTCCCGCTCGGGCACCCGCTCCCGTATCGCTCCCGCTCCCGCTCCGGCTCCCACGCCGAAGCCCGTGTTCGCCGCCGCCGGCGGCGGCGACGACATCCTCTGGCAGCGCCTTCGCAACTGCGAAGCGGGCGGGCGCTACCAGGCCAACAGCGGGAACGGCTACTACGGCGCCTACCAGATGTCCGCCGGTACCTGGCGCGGCCTCGGCTACGGCGGTCTGCCCCACCAGGCACCTCCCGAGGTGCAGGACGAGGCGGCCCGCAAGCTCCGGGCCAGGAGCGGTTGGGGCCAGTGGCCCGCCTGCTCCCGTCGTATCGGCGCCCGTTAAGGGCGAACTTTCCCGGAGTGGCTAGAGAGCGGCCCGGCCCGAGTGGCCGGGCCGCTTCGCGTCAGAGATTTCTCAGCTCACTCCTACGAGTCGGCCGGGCCGGTGAAGGTGGGCCGGCGCTTCTCCCGCAGGGAGGCCACACCCTCCCTCACGTCGGGGCCGCTGAAGCCGAGCGTCTCGTAGGCGGCGGAGACGTCGAAGATCGGCCCGGCCGTCCGCAGCCAGCCGTTGAGGGCGTACTTCGTCCACCGCACCGCACTGGGCGACAGCGAGGCCAGCTTGCGGGCCACCGCCAGGGCCCGCTCCTGGAGCTCCTCGTCCGGCACGCAGAGGGCGACGAGCCCCATGCGCTCGGCCTCTTCGCCGCTGACGGGTTCACAGGTCAACAGGTGGTACTTGGCCTTGGCCATCCCGCACAGCAGCGGCCAGATCAGGACGCCGTGGTCGCCGGCCGCCACACCGAGGCGGGTATGGCCGTCGACGATCCGGGTCGACGGGGTGGCGATCGACACGTCGGCCAGCAGGCCCACGGCCAGGCCCGCCCCCACCGCCGGTCCGGCCATGGCCGAGACGATCGGCTTGGAGCAGTTGACGACGCCGTAGACGATGTCGCGGGCCTCCCGCATCGTCTGGATGCGGGCTTCGAAGTCGGTCGCCATCTCCTCGATCATGGAGAAGTCGCCGCCGGAGGAGAAGGCGCCGTCGGCGCCGGTGACGATCACCACCGACACGTCGGGGTCGCGGTCGATGTCGCCCCAGACCCGGGCCAGGTCCTGGTGCTGGGCGGCACTCACGGCGTTGAGCCGGCCCGGGGTGTTGAAGACGATCCGGAGGATTCCGGGCTCGGGGAACTCGAAGTCGAGGCTGGTGTAGTCGCGGTAGGGCATGTCGTCGTCTTCTCTCCAGTCGGACCGCTCAGCGGAGGGCGGCGAAGATTAGACCGCAGCGTCAGCCCCCGGGGGCGTGGTTCGGGTCGGTGGACAGGACGACGCGGTCGAGGTCCACGCCGTCCCGCGGACCGAAGAACCGGAGTGTGTGCCGGCCGGCCGTCAGGGACAGCCCGGCGGCCGGACCCGGCCGCCAGGACCACACTCCCCGGCGGCTCCCGGAGGTCCAGGCCGGCACGGGGCAGCCGTCGTCGACCTGCAGCAGGGCGACGGTGGTGTCCCACGCGGGGTCGCGCCGGTTCACCAGGCTCCAGAGGTGGTACGTCCCGTCCGCCGGGACGTCGACCGGCAGCGCCACTGCTCCTGCGTCGGACAGGCCGGTCTGGCAGGCGGAGACCTGCGGGGCCCATCCCGGCAGGCGGGCCCGGACAAGCGATCCGGCTCCCTGGTCGAACGCGCCGCACTGGAACCCGTCGAGGGACGTCGGGGTGTGCTGCCAGTCGAGGATGAGCGAGTCGAGGACGTCGAAGGCCCAGGCCAGGATCCCGATGCCGCGGGCCTGGAGGTAGTCGAGCAACAGCGGCGCGGTCGTGCTCCATTCGGGATGGCAGAACACCACCTTCGAGTTGGCGATCCATTCCGTGGCCACCACCGGAAACTGGTGGGCGAGGAAGCCGAACGACGGCTCCCAGTTGGCTGGATCCCGGAGGATGGCTGTGAGGTAGGGATGCACGCCGTAAGCCACCTGGCCCAGCGGGTCGTGGACCAGCGGGCTCCCGTCCAGCCGCTGGCCGAACTGACCGGCGTCGGCCACGACCACGTTGCGGGCACCGGTGGCCCGGATGGCATCGAGCACCGCCTGGTGGCCGACGGCGGGCGTTCCCTGGTTGTGGTCCGCCGGGCCGCCGTCGCGCCAAACCGACCAGCCGTCGGGCGTGGCGTGGTTCTGGGGCTCGTTGAACATCTCGTAGATCACGTCGAGATCGCCGTTGAAGAGGGTGGTGAGGGTCTGCCAGTCCCGGATCGTGGCCGCACTGGGTTGGGCGTGGCTGCTCCCGCCGGTCGGCCCCTGGTCCTGGACCGACAGCATCACCACCAGGCCGCGGGCCCGGGCCAGCGCCACGGCGGAGACGATCCGGGCCACGTAGGCGTCGGAGTACAGGACGTCGGTGGGATCGAGCCCCCGTTGACTCACCTGGAACCGGACCGTGTTGGCCCCCCAGCCGATGGCCGCCACCATGTCGGCATCGCTGAGACGCCGGGCGGCGTAGGCCGTCTCGCCCTCGGCGGTCGGGCTGGCGGTGGCCACCATGGTGAAACCGACCGGCACGAACGGTGCACCGTCGCGGACGAGGCGGTTCCCGGCCACCCGCACGCCCTGCCCCTCCACCGCTGCGGCGGGGCCGGAGAACATCACGTAGGCGCCGCCCGACGCCGACCCGTCCCCCTCCACCGTGAGCCCTCCGCCGACCAGGCCCGCCTCCGCCTCGAGTTGGACGGTTGGCGGCGCGGCGCCGACGGGCGCCATTGGGCGGGCCGACACCGCGCCGAGGTGCGTGACGGCCAAGCCCAACAGGGCTGCCGCCAAGCCGACTCGTTGCCGTCGCCTGGTTCTCCGCACCAAAAACTCCTCCGGGGGCACCAGCGCAGCCCTGTCGTCGGCCGGGACAATCGGACAAACCGCCGCATACGGGATTCGCCGGGCATAACGGGCATCCCTGTCCCGTCCCGGCGAACTTCCGGTGAACACCGCCACGGAGCAATTGGGACAGATCGCACTTAGCGGGGTTTTCACCTTTTTTGGGAGGGTATGCCCGACGCCGTCACATCCTGTGATGTTAGGAACGCGAAAGGTGGAATCATGCGTCGACAAGCACTTCGCATCGCAGTTCCCGCATGCGCCGCCGCTCTGGGGATGGCTCCCGTGGCTGCCCGGGCGGACGTTGTTCCCGCACCTCCCGGCCACGCCTCCGGCGTCGCGGCCCAGGTCGGCTCGCTGCTCGACATCTCCAAGACCGACGCCACCGCCGATCGGGGCGCGCCGTCGGCCCAGGCCTCGGTCCTCCGCCTCGGTGGTGCCCCCGTCCTCAACCTCGGTGGTACGCAGAAGGGTGACGGGGAGACGGGCGGGTCGCTGCTCGACACCGGGGCCAGCCTTCCGGCCCGGCTCCAGGTTGCGCCCTGGCGGGCCGCCGTCGACGGTACGCACGCCTCGACGCACCATGCCCGCAGCTCCGCCGCCGTCGCCCGGGCGGAACTGCCGAAGGTCGTCAGCGCCGGTGTCCTCACGTCGGATTCCGATGCTTCCTACACGGACGAGAAGAGCACGGGCACGGCCGTCACCGATGGCGTCCAGCTCGGTGTGCTCGACGCCATCCGGGTCGTCCTGCTCCACTCCGAGGTGGCCTCCGAGGGGAAGGGACACTCGTACCTCGTCGGGCTGAACGGCACGGAGATCGGCACCAACGACCAGCTCGGTGCGAGCCCGCTGTGCGCACTGAACGCGCCGAGCCTGCTGTCGCTGTCGTGTCTCACCGCCTCAGGGGGCAACGGCGCAACGGGCGGGGCGAGCAACGCCGCGGCCCAGGTGGCGCAGGTCACACCGGCCGTGGCCGGGCTCGGCGCGCTCAACCCGGTGGCCGCCTTCACCGCCGCCGCCGCCTCGGGGACGGGCCAGGCCCCGGCCGTGACGACCCCCGCGCCGGCCCCGGTGCTGGCGGCCGAAGCGAGCCGGGCGGCCACTGCGCCCGCCGCCGCGGAGCCGTCCATTCTGGCGCAGGCACTCGGCGGGCTGCCCCGCACCGGCACGGGCGCGGCGACGACCGCCGCCGGCGCCTTCGGAATGGCTCTGCTCGGCTTCGGGCTGCGCCGTCTGGGCCGCCGCACCGCCCGCGCCTGACGAGCCGCACTCCAACCAACCCGCCGGCACATCCGGCGTCACTGCGAACGACGGGACCCGGGGCCGCGCCCCGGGTCCCGTCTACTTCCCGGGCGGGTTGTACTCCCAGTGCCAGGGCTCCTGGTCGTAGGGGTAGAACCCGAACGCGTCGGCGTGGGCGACGAGCCAATGCCAGGCGGGGGTCTGGCGCATGGCGTCGACGTACTCGCTCTCGATGGGGTCGCCGAGGTGGCAGTCGACGGCCCGGCCGCTCTGGTGGGCGCTGGTGCCGGGCCGGGCCACCCACAGGCAGGCGATCTCGGGGTCGCCGTACTTCGCCAGGGCGCCGTCCCACAGCCAGGCCTGCTCCTCCACCGTTCGGTAGCCGGAGACGGGGAGGAGGAGCGGGGCGGCGTGACCGTCGGCCCGGGCGGCGACGGTCAGTGCCGCCCAGGCTTCGGC
>JAUZEX010000416.1 GCA_030838815.1 Actinomycetota bacterium | reverse complement strand
GGGCACCAGGAGGAGACGTGCCGCCGGTTCGGGGCCAAGACCGGCGACCGGTTCGAAGGGGTCGGATGGGGGCCGGGCAAGACCGGCTCGCCCGTCCTCCACGAGGCGATCGCCTACGTCGACTGCGTCATCGACGCCGAGCACGAGGCCGGCGACCACGTGATCGTCGTCGGCCGGGTCGTCGACATGGGGCAGCCGGCCGAGGGCGGGCCCTTGCTCTTCTGGCGCGGGGGCTACGCCCAGCTCGGTCAGTAGCGCCGCCGGGCGGGGGCCGGGGCAGGAGCGGAGCCGGGGAGCGGAAGGTCGCAGCGGATGGATGTCGGGGCCACCATGGCGCTCGTCGCCCGGATCACGCTGGCGGCCGCCTTCGCATTCTCGGCCGTGGCCAAGTTGGCCCACCGAGCGGCGTTCGTCCGGGGGTTGGAGCAGTTCGGCGTTCCCGCCAGTGGTGTGATCGCCTGGGTGCTGCCGCCGGTCGAGGCCGGCCTGGCGTTGCTCCTGGTGACGGTGCGGGGGGAGCCGTGGCCCGCCTTCCTGGCCATCGCCGTGCTGGCCCTGTTCACCGGAGCGGTCGTGGCCAACCTGGTCGGCGGCCACCCTGCGCCGTGCCCCTGCTTCGGACCGCCTTCGGCCGGGGCCCGGCCCGTGTCGGCCGCCACCGTGGCCCGCAACGGCTATCTGGTCGCCCTGGCCGTGCTCGGCACGGGGTCGACGGCCGGCGCCTCGGGCCCGGCGACGGTCGTCGGTGCCGCCCTCCTGGTCGCGGCCACGCTCGTCGGCCTGCGCCGCTTCGGCTGACCCGTCCGGCGGCGGGCGCCCGTCCCGGCGGGTAGCCTCCGGGGCATGCCGGTGATCGAGAAGTCCGACACCATCTTGGGCGTGGTCGTGGTCACGCCCGATGTCCATGGCGACAATCGGGGGCGGTTCGTCGAGACGTTCCGCAAGGAATGGGTCCCGGGGGCGGCGGAGATGGTCCAGGCCAACCGGGCCGACCGCAAGGCGGGCGCCCTGGTCGGCCTCCACTACCACCTCCATCAGGCCGACTACTGGTACGTCCCGTTCGGGCGGGCCATGGTCGTCCTCCACGACCTGCGGGCCAGTTCCCCGACCGACGAGGCCACGCTCGTCCTCGAGATCGGCGAGCACGATCACCGGAGCGTGTACATCCCGCCCGGTGTGGCGCACGGCTTCTACGCCATGACCGATATGACCATCACGTACCTGGTCGACCACTACTACAACCCCGACGACGAGCTCGGCGTGGCCTGGGACGACCCGGCCCTCGGCGTCACCTGGCCGACCACCACTCCGGAGCTGTCGGGCCGCGACGGGTCGAACCCCAAACGGGCCGAGATCGCCCCGAATCTGCGCCCGGCCTGATCAACCGCCAACCGGCGCTGCTCCGTCGCGCCATGCGCGACGGACGAGCGCCGGTTGGTCGGCTCGGTCTGGCGACGGTCGTCAGCGGCCGCGCTGAGCGCGGCGGGCGTGGAGCTGGCAGCCCACGCACACCCCGCCGACGGAGGCCAGAGCGGCCAGCGCCGCGGCCGGGAGCCCGAAGGCCCAGGCGGCGCTGCGGTCGCCGACGGCCAGCACCAGCGTCCCGAGGGCGAGGATGGCGGCCAGCAGGGCCGCCGCCGTCCGCCACGGCGCCGGGTAGCCCTCCCCTCGCACCGAGTCGGCGGCGTCGCGACCGAGGCGCTGCTCGATGAGCAGCGTGATCAGCCGGGGGACGGGCGACAGGTCGGGCCGCACCGCCGACACCGCCGCCACCACGGCCACGACCGGGATCACCAGCGGGGCGGAGAACACGAAGCCGCTGACGAGCACGAGCGACTGCAGCCCCTGGTCGAAGCGGGGCAGAGGGGGAGCGGAGGCCGTCACCGGTCGCGGACGGATTCCGGGTGCGAAGTGCCGCCAGCGGGAGCGGATGTGCTGGTCAGAGACGCGATCCGGCGCCTCCCCGGCGTTGTCAGAGAGGGAGCGGGGAACGGACCGTCGAAACCCCGTTCGCAAGGCCCCCCACCACTCACCCAAAGGTCCGTCATGCGGAAGGAAGGGTAGCCAATGACTGAAGTCACCACTCTCGGTCAGGTCGGCGTCATCCGGCGGGGACAGGCCGACGTGGCCCGCCTGCGGGAGCGCAACCGCCAGCGCCGGGTGCAGCGCTCGCTGGCGATCATGGGCCCGCTGGCCATATGGCTGTGGTGGCGACAGCTGGCCGGCAACCCGGTGGCCATGGGCTTCCCGCACCTCCCGGCCGGTCTGGCGACGATGTTTCCCGAGATCATGCTGATCGGGTTCCTGGGGATCATGCTCGTCCTGCCGATGGCGGCGGCGGGCAAGTCGCCCCACGTCCGGTTCCGCCCGTCGGAGATCGAGATCGGCTTCGCCGACGTGAAGGGCATGGACAACGTCCTCGAAGAGGTCGTCCGCACCCTCAACCTGTTCCTGGGCTTCAAGACGTTCCGGGAGGCGATGGGCGGCACGCCCCGGCGGGGCATCCTCTTCGAGGGCCCGCCCGGCACCGGCAAGACCTACATGGCCAAGGCGCTGGCCAAGGAGGCCGGGGTCCCGTTCTTCTACGTGTCGTCGTCCGCCTTCCAGTCGATGTACTACGGGCAGACAAACCGGAAGATCCGGTCGTACTTCAAGGAACTGCGCAAGGCCGCCCGGGCCGAGGGCGGCGCGGTCGGCTTCATCGAGGAGATCGACGCCATCGCCGCCTCCCGGGCCGGGATGCGCATGACCGGCGCGCCGAGTGGTGCCGGGGGGGCTGAGGGAAGGGCGGCCGCGGCCACCACCGTGTCCCGGTCGCAGGGCCGGGAAGGCGTCGCCGGCATCGTCAACGAGCTCCTCATCCAGCTGCAGAGCTTCGACCACCCCACGAAGACCGAGAAGCTGCACGGCTTCGTCGTCGACCGCCTGAACACCTGGCTGCCCGACCACCGGCAGCTGTCGAAGGGCCGCTCGACCCCGGCCAACGTCCTCATCATCGGGGCCACCAACCGGGCCGACGACCTCGACCCGGCGCTGCTCCGCCCCGGCAGGTTCGACCGTTCCGTCCACTTCGACCTGCCGTCCCGCAGCGGGCGGCGCGAGATCATCGACTACTACCTGGCCCGCAAGTCCCACGAGGCCGACCTCGACCGGGGCGACCGGCGTGACGCCCTGGCGGCCACGACCGCCGGCTACTCGCCGGTGATGATCGAGCACCTCTTCGACGAGGGCCTGGTGTGGGCGCTGCGGGACGGGCGGGAGGCCATGACCTGGTCCGACGTCCAGCAGGCCAAGTTCACCGAGGAGATCGGGCTCAAGCAGCCGGTGGAGTACACCGAGGGCGAGAAGCGCCGCATCGCCACCCACGAAGGCGGCCACGCCGTCGTCGCCCACCTGGTCAGCGACCGGAACCTCGAGGTCCTGTCGATCATCAAGCGCCGGGACGCCCTCGGGCTCCTGGCCCACTCCGACGCCGAGGAGCGCTTCACCCGTACGGAGGAGGAGCTGAAGGGCCTCATGGCCATCGCCTTCGGCGGCATGGCGGCCGAGGAGCTGGCCTTCGGGGCGGCCTCCACCGGCCCGGCCGGCGACCTGGCCTACGCCACGCAGCTGGCGGCGCAGATGGTCGGCTCCTACGGCATGGGTGGCACGCTCATCTCGTTCGATGCCATCGAGTCGGGGCCGATGTCGGCCGGTCTGGTGGCCAAGGTGCTGTCCAACGACGACGGCCGCAAGCGGGTCGAGGTCCTCCTCCTCGAGGCCAAGGAGACCGCTCGCCGGCTGCTGTCGGAGCACCGCCACCTCGTCGAGGCCCTGGTCGGTTCGCTGCTGGAGCGCAACGAGCTCGTCGGCGACGAGATCACCGACCTCCTGGAGCGGGCGGCCGCCACCAAGCCGGCCCAGGACGGCTGGGGCCGGCGCGAGATCAAGACCGGGGTCTCCCTGTAGGTCGGGGTTCCGCCGAACCTTCGGATATCTCTGGACGCCTCCCCGGGGCGATTGAAGCGGCACGTCAACGGGCATCTACGCCTTAGATGTGACCCGGTTGTTTCGATCTCCCTTGGGAGGCGCCGTCATGGCCACCACCGCCGTCGAGCACTCGAAGACCCGGTCCGACCTCGCCCAACTGGCGGGGACCGGGCCGGTCTCGCCGATCTCCATCCTGGCCGGCGTGCTCGTCGGCTACTCCACCTTCGCCCTGCTCCTGGGCGGCGCCATCGCCGTCCTCCACCACCGGGGCTCGAAACTCGACCTGACCGAGAGCTGGGGCCACATCGGCACCCGGGGCGGCCTCCTCGTCGGCCTGCTGCTGTTCGTGTCGTACCTCTGGGCCGGCTACGTCGCCGGACGGATGGCATGGCGGCGGGGGATCCTCCACGGGATCGGCGTGTTCGTGGGCAGCATCCTCGTCGTCGGGGCCGTGGCGCTGCTCGTGCGGAGCCTCACCAAGCCGAAGGATGTGAAGGCGGTGACGGACGCCCTGCGCCTCTTCGGTATTCCGACGACCCGCGACGAGTGGCGCCACGTCGGGTCGTTCGCCGGCGTCGCCTCGCTGGGCGGGATGCTGCTGGGATCGGTCCTCGGCGGCTTCCTCGGCGAGCACTGGTTCACCAAGCTGTCCCGCCGGGCGCAGGCGGCCGAGGTCGACGTGCGGGAGCGGCTGGCGGCGACCAACACCGGGACCCGGTCGCGGGCGACGGAGCGGAGCGGAGGCAACGGTCACGGCAACGGCAACGGCAACGGGCGCGGTCGCCGGTCCCGGATCAAGGAGATCGACCTCGACGAGCTGAGCAAGGAAGAGCTCTACGAGATGGCCCAGGAGATGGACATCCCGGGCCGGTCGCAGATGACCAAGGAAGAGCTGAAGGAGGCTCTGTCCTCGGCCATGCAGCTGCAGGGTTGAGGACTACGGCGCCGGGACGCCCACCGGGTTGGGGACGGGGACGCCTCCGGCGTCGTTGATGGCCCGGGCCATCGGGGTCAGCAACTCGAGGAGCCGCTCCGTCCGCTCGGGGCCGAGGGCCCGCCACGGTTCCTCGGCCAGGTCGTCGGTGCGGTTCTCGACTTCGGCCCGCCCCGCCCGTCCGGCGTCGGTGAGGCCGCCGGCGGCGTCGAGCCAGCCCCTCGCCGCCAGGCGCGCCTCGGCCGCCGCCCAGTCATCGTCGCTCCACTTCCGGTTGGCTTGCAGCGTTGCCCGGGGAACGTTCCCGGCCGCGGTCAAGGTGACGTGGGCCTCGCAGCCGTCGAGGCCGGCGGCGGTGAGGGCGGCGACGTGGCCGTCGCCGCGGTGCTCCCGCAGCAGCGTGCAGGCGTGCCACAGCCCGAGGTGCGGCTCCTCGGGCCAGGGCAGCGACCGGAGCGCGCCGAACAGGGGCCGGCCGGCCAGCGCCGCCGCTTCGGCCGCCTCCCGGGCCAGCGCCGCCGCCTCGGCCTCGGCCGGCGACCCGACGTGATCGGGGAGCAGGCGCCGCAACGCCCGGTCGGCGGTGCGGAGCCGGGCGGCGAGGACGTCGTCAGGCGACGCCAGCGCCCAGGCGTCGGGCAGCGCCCGGGCCACCATCGCCGGCTGGAAGTTGAAGAAGACGGCGGTCACCAGCCCGGAGGAGGCGGCGCCGAGGGCGGCCGCCCGGGAGGCGAAGTAGCCCATCCATCCGCCTTTGAGGCCGAGTTCGCGGTACGCGTCGGTCGCTTCGGGTACGAAGTAGATGTGGGCGTGGTAGGTCTCGTAGGCCGGCCACAACCGGCGGGCGTACGTCATGCCGCCACCCTAGGCTGACGCCCGTCCGCCGATCCCTACCGAGTCACGACGTTGGGAGGAACGATGCCCGAGCGCCCGCCGCTGCCGTACGACTACCTGCCCCCGGTGCCGAGTTTCACGGTTACGAGCGACGACATGGCCGACGGGCAGAAGCTGTCCGAGGCGCAGGTCTACGACGGCTTCGGCGTCTCCGGCGGCAACACCTCGCCACACCTGCGGTGGGAGGGCCCGCCGGAGGGGACCCGCAGCTTCGCCGTTACGTGCTACGACCCTGACGCCCCGACCGGTAGCGGCTTCTGGCACTGGGTCCTCTACGACATCCCGGCCGACGTGACCGAGCTTCCGACCGGGGCGGGCAGTGGTTCGATGGAGGGGCTGCCGAAGGGCGCCCAGCACGTCCGCAACGACTACGGGAGCCAGGACTTCGGCGGCGCCGCCCCGCCCGAGGGGCACGGCGACCACCGCTACGTCTTCGCCGTGCACGCCGTCGACATCGAGAACCTGGAAGTCACGCCCGACGTGGCTCCGGCCATCATCGGGTTCAACCTGACGTTCCACACACTGGCCCGGGCGGTGATGGTGCCGGTCTACGGCCGGTAAGCCCCGGAGCCTCAGACGGCGGTGGCGACCTCGGGCTCCTGCTCGGGCGCGAGCAGCCCGACGCCACCGTTGACCGAGCGGCTGCGGGCCCACTCGAGGGTCTCGTCGTCGTCGGTCAGGTAGACGACCTGGCTGGCCTCGCCCAGCCGGGCGAGAAGGTCGAGCAGGCGCCACTTCTCGTGGCGGGGAAAGGCGGCCAGGGCATCGTCGACCAGGACGGGGACGGGCTCCGCCTCCGGCCCGATCCGCCGCGTCTGGGCGAAGCGGCCGAGCAGCACCATCTCCGCCTCCTCGGCGGCGACGAGCAGGGGACCGCTGCCGGACGACGTCTCCAGGATCGCCACCCGGCGGGACAGCGCCTGGCGGCGGTCGGCCAGCCGGTCGATGTCGGGGAGGCCGCGGATGGCGGCTTCGGCCTCGGACACGGCCCGGGCCCGTTCCTCAACGAGGCGGGCGACGCGGTCGGTCTCGGTCTCGTCGGCGTCGCCGACTGTGCCGGTGCCGGTGTCGGCGTCGGCGTCGGTGCCAGCGTCGGCGTGCGTGTCCGCCTTGGCGTGGGTGTCCGCCTTGGCGTGGGTGTCCGCCTCGGCGTGGGT
>JAUZEX010000527.1 GCA_030838815.1 Actinomycetota bacterium | reverse complement strand
AACGGCACCTTGGCCGCGCACTGCAGCGGCGCCCCGGCTAGTGCCAGCCCCCACGCGACCTGGCGGCGCCGGCGCGGCAGGGGGCTCGGGCGTCGGGGCAGGGCCGGCAGCCGGGGCAGCCGGGGTCCGGTGGGCCCGTCGTCCTCCCGACTCACGACGTGGACGTCGATCTGGCCCGACTGCCGGATGACCTCGTTGATGACGGAACCCCGCACCAGCTCCGAGACCCGGGAGCGCAGCGAGGCGCCGAGCACGAGCTGGGTGGCGTTCTGGGTCCGGGCCAGGCCGACGAGGGCGCCGGCCACGTCGGAGCTGCGGATCTCGTGGTAGGTGCCGCCGAACTCCTCCAGCAGCTCCCGGTGGCTGGCCAGAAGGTCGGTGGGCGGGGCCCGCAACCCGTCCTCGGCGTAAACGTGGACGCCGACGAGGTCCGCCTTGGCCCGGGCCGCCATGCGGGCCGCCCGCCGGATCAGCACCTCACCGCCGGGAGCACCGGTCAGCGCCACCACGACCCGCTCCCGCGTTTCCCACGGCCGGCGGATGCCGTGCACGGCCCGGTAGCGCTGGATGGCCTCGTCGACCCGGTCGGCCACCCACAGCAGGGCCAGCTCCCGGAGGGCGGCCAGGTTGCCGATCCGGAAGTAGTTGGCCAGGGCGACGTCGATGGTCTCGGGGTCGTAGACGTTGCCGTGGGCCAGGCGCCGCCGCAGCGCCTCGGGGGTCATGTCGACGAGCTCGATCTGGTCCGCACCGCGCACGACGGCGTCGGGCACGCTCTCTCGCTGGGGAACGCCGGTGATGGCCTCGCACACGTCGGACAGCGACTCGAGGTGGGCGATGTTGACGGTGGTGATGACGTCGATGCCGGCCTCGAGGAGCTCCTCCACGTCCTGCCACCGTTTGGGGTGTCGGCTGCCGGCGATGTTGGTGTGGGCCAGCTCGTCGACCAGGGCTACCTGCGGCCGGCGGGCCAGCACGGCGTCGAGGTCCATCTCCTCCAGCTCGACGCCGCCGGCGTCGGGGAGGCGGCACCGGCGGACGAGCGGCAGGTCACCCAGCTGGGCCGCGGTGCGGGACCGGCCGTGGGTGTCGAGGTAGGCCACCACCACGTCGGTGCCGCGCTCCGCCCGCCGCCGGCCCTCCCCCAGCATGGCGAACGTCTTCCCGACGCCCGGTGCGGCGCCGAGGTAGATCCGAAGTGTGCCTCTCGTCATCCATCGCCCATTGTGCCGTTCTGTGGGCCGACCAGCTCATAGATGGGGTTGAGGAGGGCGAGGCGGCACCGACCGTGAGGCGTCAGGAACGCAACAGGATCTCGCCGGTGTGGGCGGCGTCGGCCTCCTCGCCGCAGTGGCGGCAGGGCTCGTCGTGGAGCCACGACCGGAGCACCCGGGTGCGCTCCTCGTTGAGCGTCACCCGGAAGGCGCCGCTGGCCGGGTCGACGTGCAGAGAGACGAACGGTTGCCAGTCGGCACCGCCCGAGATGTCGGCCGGGATGTCGGCGGGGAGGCGTCGGAAGCGGCGGTGTTCCACGTCGAAGATCCACCGGCTCTGGCAGGAGCGCAGGCAGAGCGTATGCGTCCCCGCCGATTCCCGCTGGGTGAGGCTCTCGCGCAGCACAGGACCTCCCGTGATGGTCAGTCCGGCGAGCCCACGCGTTCGGTGACGACGGAGAACGGGGGGTGCGGGTGCCGGGGCCGCAAAAAAACAACGCCGAAGCTTTTATGTACCCGACCGCCCGCCGTTCGAATCAGACATTTCCGGCAAAACATCGGCCAGGGGACGCCGCGGCCGGGACGGCGGCGGGGACGTATCCCCCAAATGGGCAGGAACCGCACCACCAGGCGGTGAATTGGAACAGAAGGATGCGCACCATCGGTCGCCCCCGCCGCTGTCGTCGTCGTCTGGTCGGCCTCATCGCCGCCACGGCGGCGGTGGCCAGCGTGGCCTCGATGTCGGCCTCGATCGCCACGACCGATCCCGCCGGCCGGCGGGCCGACGCGGCCACCGGCGCCGCCGGTGTGGGCCAGATCGCGGCCCCGGGGGCCTGGCTGGTGGCGGCCGACGGCGGCGTCTTCGGCCTCGGCGGCGCCCCCTTCCTCGGGTCCACCGGCGGGTTGAGGCTCAACCAGCCGATCGTGGCCATGGCTGCCACCCCGACCGGCTCCGGCTACTGGCTGGTGGCGTCTGACGGCGGGGTGTTCGGGTTCGGCGACGCCGGCTTCTTCGGCTCCACCGGGGCCATCAAGCTCAACCGGCCGATCGTGGCCATGGCCGCCAGCCGGTCCGGGCAGGGTTACTGGCTGACGGCGGCGGACGGAGGCGTCTTCGCCTTCGGCGACGCCCGCTTCCTCGGCTCCACGGGCGCGATCAGGCTGAACCAGCCAATCGTTGGCATGGCCCCGACCCGGTCCGGCACGGGGTATTGGCTCACCGCGGCGGACGGAGGCGTGTTCGGCTTCGGCGACGCCGCCTTCGAAGGCTCCGCCGGCGCCCAGACGCTCCCCGCCCCCGTGGTGGCCATGGCCGCCTCCCCGACCGGCGGCGGCTACTGGCTGACCGGTACCGATGGCACCACCTACGCCTTCGGCGACGCGCCATTCAAGGGGCCGGCCATCGACGCCGGCGACCTGTCCGCCGCCACCCGCCGAGTGGTCGCCGCCGCCTCGTCCCCGACCGGCCAGGGCTACTGGCAGTTCACCGCCGCCGGGACGGCACTGGCCTACGGCGACGCGGGCGACATCCCGGGGGCCGCGGCCGGCGCCGCCCCCCTGGTCGGGGCCGTCGTCGTGCCGGCCCGGGCCGCTCCGGCCACCCCGATCTCGCCGGCGGGCCCGGTCGGCCCCGCTCCTCCTCCCCCGCCGCCCCCTCCTCCGCCTCTGCCTCCAGTGCAGATCGACGATGGCGTGTGCGACGGCAAGCTCCCGACCGACACCACCCTCGACGCCCACGCCCAGCCCGGGCCCGCCATCCTGGACGGCACCCCGAAGGACGACGTCATCATCGGCAGCGCCGGCGACGACGTCATCGACGGCGGCGCCGGCAACGACATCATCTGCGGCGGCAGCGGGAACGACACCATCAAGGGCGGCCCCGGCAACGACGCCATCCTGGGCGGGCCGGGCGACGACCGCATCGACGGCGGCGACGGCAACGACACGATCGCCGGCGGCACCGGCGACGACACCCTCACCGGCGGCCTCGGCGTCGACAACCTATACGGCGGCCCCGGCGACGACCTCCTCATCGGCGTCGGCGACAACTCCGTCGACATCCTCGACGGGGGCGACGGCTTCGACGACTGCCTCTTCAGTGGCGGCGACGAGCTCGCCAGCTGCGAGCTCTGACCCGCCGTCTCAGGCCGGGGAGACCCGCACGATGTAGGTCCGCACCTCGGCCCGGGCCCCGGCGCCGGTCTCGCCGTAGGTGCAGGTGAGCGTGGCCGCCCCGGCGCCCCCGGCCTCCAGCACCAGCCGCAGGCAGGGATACTCGCCCGGCTCGAACTCCTCTTCGGCGACCCGGATCACGTCGCCGGTGACGGCCACATCCCAGCCGAAGCCGGGCCGCACGGTGGTGGGGAGCCGGACGTCGAAGCTCGACCCCGCCGCCACGGTCAGGAATTTCACCGACTGCTCCTCCGCCGCGGCCGACCCGACGGCGAGCGGCGCCGCCGATTCCGCCGGAGCCGCCGCTGGCGGCTCCTCCAGGGCCGGGTCCCACTCCCTCGGCGGCGGAAGCGGCTCGGCCGACACCGAGATCCACCCGTCCGCCTCGGACACCTCGTAGCAGGGCAGGTAGCCGGGCCGGAGCTTCCAGAGGTCGGCAGGGTCGGCGTCGCGGGCGGGGACGACGTTGCGGCCCGAGGCCGGGTCGTAGACGTAGCCGTGGCGGGGGCAGCGCAGCAGGCCGTCCCAGACGGTGGCGTCGTCGAGGTCGGTGCGCTGGTGGGGACACGACGGGGCGAAGGCGACGAGGCGCCCGTCGCCGAGCCGGGCCACGCAGACGTGGTCCTCCCCGGCTCGCACCCGGCGGATCTGGGTCGCGGTCCCCTCCCCGGCCGGGAGCGCCTCGCTCCGCAGCACCCGCTCCACGGCCGCGGCGGAGGCTGTCACCTCGGCCGTCTCGCTCCCCTTGGTCTTCCTGAACACGGACACCGATCCCGCTGGCGATTTAGCCGGCGGCGTAGATGGCGGGCCGGTAGCGGGGTGGGCGGATGGGGTCGCCGTGGGCTCGAGCCGATTCGAGCCAGGCGTCGTCCTCGGCGCTCCAGAAGACGTTGATGTGGTACTCGCTCACTTCTTCTCCTCGGAAGGGCCAGGGCATGTCGTTCGGCGGCCCTGCACCCTGTCCAGGGTAAACCCGTCACGCGGCCCCGCTCAGGCCTGGGAGACGGCCCCCCGGTCGATCTCGTCGACGATCACGCGGTAGCGGACGGCCTTGGCGTCGAGCTCCTCCAGGAATCCGGCGATGCGCGACACCTTGTGGCGGACCTGTTCCCGGAGCCGGTCGTTGATCACGATCGCCTCGGCCAGCAGCTCGCGGCGCCGGCGCGATGTCGGCTGCCCGGAGCGGTACTCGCGCCGGATGCGCTCCAGCTGGTCCTCGGCCGAGAGGATCTGGCCGATCTCCTCCAGGTTGAAGCCCATCAGCTGCTGGAGCTCCCGGACACGGGCGATGCGGGCCAGGTCGAGCTCCGAGTAGCGCCGGGCGCCCCGCACCGAGTGGCCCGATGGGCGGAGCAGCCCGAGCTCCTCGTAGTACCGCAGCGTCCGCGGGGTCACGGCGGCGGCCGTCGACGCCTGGCCGATGGTCAGCAGCCGCTCGCTGCCGGGCGTCGTCATACCGGTACCAACTCGTCCACCTCCGCCACCACCGCATCGTCGTGCACGTAGCGCCCGCCCCGCAGCCACGACGCCGCCGCCGCCACCAGGCACATGAGCAGCGAAGCGGTGAAGGCGATGGCCAGGCCGTGCTTGAACGGCGAGGAGATCAGCTGGGGGAAGAACGTCTTGCCCGTCACGAAGGCGGCCTTGTCGGGCGGCAGGGCGGCCAGCACCTTGTCGCCCAGCAGGGTGTGCATCGGGTTGTAGCCGAGGAAGGCGGCGAACAGGCTGCCGACCGGCGGCAGGTGGGCCAGGTGGGCGGCGGTGGCCGGCGGCACGCCGTTGGCGGTCAGGCCCTGCTCCATCGTGGCCGGCAGCGTCGAGGCCAGTCCGGCGATCATGAGCGAGAAGAACAGGCCGATCGACAGCACCATGCCGCTGTTCTGGAACGTGGCCCGCATGCCCGACGCCGCCCCCCGCTGGCGGGCGGGCACGGCGTTCATGATGCCGGTGGTGTTGGGAGCGGCGAAGAGCCCGGACCCGATCCCGTTGAGCAGCAGCAGCGCCATGAAGGCGGGATAGGCGAAGTTCACCGGCAGCACCATGAGGAGCCCGAAGCTGGCCGCGGTCAGCACCATCCCGCCGGTGGCGAACAGCCGGGGCCCGTAGCGGTCTGACAACCACCCCGACACCGGCCCGGCCAGGAGGAACCCGACCGTCAGCGGCAGCATGTAGATGCCGGCCCACAGCGGGGTGCTCTCGAACGAGTAGCCGTGCAGCGGCAGCCAGATCCCCTGGAGCCAGATGATGAGGGTGAACTGCAGCCCGCCCCGCCCGATCGACGACAGGAGGCTGGCGGTGTTGCCGGCCGTGAAGGCCCGGATGCGGAACAGCGACAGGTCGAACATCGGGTCCTCGACCCGGGTCTCGATCCAGGCGAAGAGGGCGAGGAGCACGAGGCCGCCGCCGATCGTCGACACCACCAGCGGGCTGGTCCAGCCCATGGTGTGGCCGCCGTAGGGCTGGATCCCGTAGGTGATCCCGACCAGCACCGAGATGAGCCCGACGGCGAAGGTGACGTTGCCCCACCAGTCGATGCGGGCGAGGACCCGCTGACTGGTCTCCCGCAGCTTGGCGTAGGCCCACACCGTGCCGAACACGCCGAACGGCACGTTGATCCAGAACACGAGCCGCCAGTGGACGTCGGCCAGGAGACCGCCGGCCACGAGCCCGACGAACGAGCCGGCCATGGCCGCGATCATGTTGATCCCCATGGCCATCCCCCGCTGCTCCACCGGGAAGGCGTCGGTGATGATGGCGGTGGAGTTGGCCATCAGCAGCGCTCCGCCGATGCCCTGGACGACCCGCATCCCGATCAGCTCCATCGCCCCTGTGCCGCCGGTGTGGGGAGTGAGCGACAGGCCGATGGAGGCCACGGTGAAGACGGCGAAGCCGGCGTTGTACATCTTGACCCGGCCGAACATGTCGCCGATGCGGCCGAAGGTCACGACCAGTACTGCCGTCACCACCAGGTACCCCATCAGCATCCACAGCAGGTAGCCGATGTTCGACGGCTGCAGCGGGTCGAGATGGATCCCCCGGAAGATGGCCGGCAGGGAGATGATCACGATGGAGCTGTCGAGCGTGGCCATGAACACGCCGAGGGTCGTGTTCGACAAGGCCGTCCACTTGTAACGGTCGGGCCGGTCGGTCATGAGGGGGGCGCCTCCCAGCGAACATTGACGTTCACGTCAAGGTAACTCTTACGTTCACGTCAATGTTAGCGGGACCGTCGGCGATCGCTGACACTGGGGCCCGCTGATGGGGAAAGGATTCGCTCAGCGTTTGCGGCGGCGTACCTGGCGCGTCGGCGGAGGCGCCCGGCCTTTCGGGCCCCGGCTTTTCGGGACTCCGGCGGCCGCCTGCGCCGCCCGGGACCGGCGCAGCAAGTTGGGCAGCACGTAGCCCAGCGTGAGCGCCACCGCCACCACCACCAGGACGATGCCCACCACCCGCTTCTTGTTGTCGGGCTTGTTGGGGTTGGTGAACTCGGGGAGCTCCGTGTCCACCAGGTAGTAGCCGGGCTTGTTGAAGACCGACCCGACGGTGTTGGGGTCGCCCAGCATGTGGGTCGGGAGGGCGTCCCAGGACCGCCCGTCGACGGAGTAGAGGATGTCCTTGGCTTCGTCGGGGACGATCATGATCACGTTCCCCGACGTCGTCGTCTGGCCCACGGGCGCGCCCGACGGCTGGTACGTCATCTCGACCCGGTAGGCGTTGCCGTCGGGGCGGAGCCGCGGGCCGGGCTGGGCCAGCTTCTTCGGGTCGAGCGGGGTGAAGGTGGCCCGGACCGCCGTGTCACCGGCGTGGGCCGGGAGGGCACCCCGGGGGAGGTTGAGGATGATCTGCGAGTCGGTGCTGTTGACGCCGACGAGCGGCGACGTCCCGTCCTCGAACGGGATGTCCTGGGAGCCCGGCTTGGGTTTGACGTTGGCGTTGCCGACATACCACGGCGGCTTCACCCACTTGTAGGGCGTGCTGGTGCCGGCCCCGTCGAACAGCGGCCGGACGGGGTGGCCGGTCGTCACGCTGGTGGCCAGCACGACGGCGGCGTAGAGGACGCCCAGCCCGACGCCGGCCCGGAGCCGGGCCCTCGGGGGCCGGGTCACAGGACCACCAGCAGGTTGGCCACCACGTGGGTGACGGCCGGCACGGCCCACGACCCGGTGGCCTGGCGCTGCCAGCCGAGCACGAGGCCGGCGGCGAAGTCGAGAGGCAGCACCCACAGGCCGTAGACCGTGACGTGGACGGCGGCGAACAGGAGCGCCGAGCCGGCGAGGGCTAATCCCGGGCCGCCGGCCAGCAGCGCCCCGTAGACGAGCCGGCGGAAGAACGCCTCCTCGGCCACGGCGGCCAGCGTGTTCAACCCCACCAGGAAGGCCGTGGCGGTCGGCGCTGCCGGCGACCCCGCCACCAGGACCCGCCCGACGAGGAAGGCGCCCACCCCGACGGCCAGGACGGCGGCCCGGCCGGCGAGCGGCGCAGCCGACGCCCCGGGGGCGCGCCGGGGGGCGGGAGCGGAGGCCGGCGGCCACAGGAGGCTCAGGGCCAGCAGGGTCAGGAACAGGGTGGTCAGGACGGGCGCCGGGCCGGCGCCGCCGACGCCAATGAGGAGCGGCCGGGCGGTGAGAGCGCCGCAGCCGGCGGCCACGACGAGCACGGCGCCCCGGGGGGCGGCTACCCCCGGCCGGGAACCAGGGACTGCGACACTCACTGCTTCGGCGGCTCGGGCGGGCACGGTTTGACGCAGAAGATCACCGCGGCGGTAACCCGGTTGAGGAACGGGATGTGGTCGGTGGCCACGAAGTCGACCTGGACCGAATGGGTGCCCGGGGTCAAGCCCTTGAGCACCTGTGTGTCCCCGTAGGCCATGGCGACCACGGCATTGTCGAGGGACACGTGGATATGGCCCTCGTCGGGCTTGATGGGGCCCGACACCTGGGGGACCTCCTTCGCCCCGATCAGCTTCACCTGCACCGTGACGTCGGGACCGGTCTCCTGGTTGGGCGTGGGGGCCAGGAGCTGGATCCGGGCGGTGGTGGCCGGCCGGGTCGGCGGTTTCGGGGTCGCCGACGTGTCCTTCGAGCAGGCGGTGAGGGCGAGGAGCAGGAGCGGGCCCGCCAGGGCGGCCCGACCCACCCGGCGGCCGGGGAGGCGTCTCATGGGCGCAGACGATACGGCGTCACCAGTCCTGGGTGGCACCGGCCCCTCCCCCGCCACCGGCTCTGCCCGGGTCGCGACGGCGACGGCCGCCCACGGCCAGGGCGCCAGCGGCCACCAGCAGGGCGACGATGGCGACGGCCAGCGCCGCCTTGGCCTGGCCGGAGGCGCCGGAGTCGGAGTCGCCGCCCCGGTCCTCGGAGTCGGCCGGTGTGGCGGCGGCCGGTGCGGCGGCGCCGGTCGTGACGGTCGTGGCCGACGGGGCCCCGGCCGACCCGGGGGCGACGGCGTTCACGTCGACCTCCACGTCGTCGGTCTTGGCGTCGGCGAACCCGAGCGTCACCTTGTAGGCCAGGGTGCCGGGCTGGTCGGCGCCCTCGATCTCGTAGCCCCACGTCTCGAACGTGTTCGGCTTCACCGCTCCGCCCGTCCACGTGATCGTGTCGTCGGTGCGGGTCACCGACCAGGCGGCCGGCGACCGGGTCGTCGTCCCGAACGCCACTCCCGTCGGGGCGTGGAGCACGATCTTGACCAGGTTGACGGTCTCCTCGTTGGCCGCGGTCAGGGTGAAGAACGTCGGCTGCCCGGTGGGGAACGTCTTCGGGCTGATCTCCTCGTGGGCGGAGGCCGCCGCCGCCTGGGCGACGACCGCCGCCGCGGCCACGACGGCGACGACGAGAGCGGAACGCATGCGCAGCATCGGATCTCCTTCGGCTCAGCCGCCGGCGGGCCCGCCGGCTCGGAGCTTGAACTGGAAGGTGGTGGCGATCGGGGGGACGGTGGGAGCCCGCACGTCGAGGCGGTAGGCGCCGGCGGGCAGGTCGAGGTTGCCGACGAAGTGGCCGGCGGAGATGAGTCGCAGGGCCGGCGCCGGCAACGCCGGTGCGGCGCCGCCGACGGCGGCCAGCGTGGCGGTCACGGACGTCACGTCGGCCGCGCCGAGCCCGTTGGGATCGACGAACGTCACGTGGAGCTCGTTGGGTCCCGGCGCGCTGGGATCCATGAAGAGCTGGACGGTGTAGGACCCGGCCCGCTGCTCCTGGTTGACGGGCCCCCGGGCGAGGAGCGCCAGGGACCGGCCGGGCACGAGGGCGACGAGGGCGGAGGCGAAGGCCACGACGCCCGCCAGCACCACGACCTCGGCGGTCGACGAGCGGCGGAACGACCGGCCGGGCCCGGAGCCCGGGTCGGCGCCGGCCAGCCGCCGGGGGACGACCCACAGGTGCCAGGCCCCGAAGCCCAGCGCCACGGCCAGGAGGATGATCTTGGTCGACAGGACCCGCCCGTAGGTGGTGTGCCACAGGTCCGACACCGAGGCGAGGTCGAGGACGGCGTTGAGCGTCCCGGTGGCCACCACGACCGCCACCGCGCCCAGGGCGAGCCGGCTGAAGCGGGGCACCAGCTGGCGCAGGAGGCGGTTGCGGTCTTCCAGGGGAACGGCCGACCAGGCCGAGCCGCCGAGCACGGCCAGCGCCGCCAGGCTGCCGACCCAGGTCGACACGGCCAGCAGGTGGACGGTCACCGACGGAACACCCAGCCCGGGGTGGCTCTCCGTGCGGGCGTGGCCGATGCTGGCCGACGCCAGGGCCAGCCCCGCCGCCGAGGCGGTCATGACCGACAGCCAGGTCTGGGGCCGGGCCCCGAACAGGCCGCCCGGTCGGGTCAGGCCGGCGACCGGCAGCCCGATCAGAAGCGTGAAGCCGAGCCCGGCCAGCCAGGACCGGCCGAAGCCGGTGCGCAGTACGTCGACCAGCACGCTGGGCCGGGCCGACTCGGCCAGGCCGAGCCCGGAGATCGACGCCGCCTGGAACACCAGCGTCAGGAGCCAGGCCAGCAGCAGGAGGCGCCAGGCCCAGGGCAGGGTCCGGTTGAGGCGGGTGCGGAAGCGGTCGGCGGCGGGCGACCCGGCCAGCCCGGCGGCGCGCAGCGCCGGGGTCCACACGAAGCGGCGCACGACGACGAGGCCGATCACGGCCAGAAGGGCGGCGTACCAGGTGAACCGGACGACGCCGTAGCCCCAGCCGACCAGGCGCCCGGCGCCCCGATCACCCGCCACCGCCACCGCCGAGATCGTCGACGGTGCCCCGACGTAGAACTGGAACCCGCCGTGGACGGGGTGCCCGTCTGCGGAGACGACCCGCCACGTGACCGTGTACGTCCCGCCCGGGAGGCTGGCCGGGACGACGAGCTGCCGGCGGCCCTGGGCCGTCTGGATCGTGCCCTTGTCGACCCGCTTCCCGTCGACGTCGAACACCCGCACCGCCCCGAACGCCACCTCCACCGCCTCGGAGAAGTCGAGCCGGACGGCGGACGGCGGGGTCTTCACCGTCGTCTGCGGGGACGGGTCGGTGCGGAGCAGCACGGCATGGGCCGAGGCCGGACCGGCCGTCGACACCATGATGGCCAGCACCAGAGCGGTGCCGGCCAGAACCCGGGCGACGCCGGGGCGGAGCGGGGGGCGCACCCGGAGATTGTCGCAGCCGTGGTGGTCAGGGAGGCTTCAGGGGCCGCGATGCCCCCGAAGCCTCCCTGTGCGCCCCCTTCAGCCGACCGGCGGCGGGGATGCGGCGACCTGGCGGGAGAGGGCGGCTCGGGCGGCCAGGACGCCCCCGCCGGTGAGGATCAGGAGGATCCCCATCCGGACCAGGGGGAGGGTTTCGCCGCCCGTCCGGGGCAGCATCGGGTGGACG
>JAUZEX010000344.1 GCA_030838815.1 Actinomycetota bacterium | reverse complement strand
TGGCGTCGGGCTCCACCTGCTCCAGCAGGCGCCGCACGCCGGCCTGGTCCCGCAGGTCGGCGTCGACCAGCCGGACCTTGTCGGCGATGGCGGCGATGTTCTCCCGCGGGCTGCGCCACCGGATCGTCCCGACGACCTCCACGTCACCCCGGGCCAGGCAGTACTCGGCCAGGTGGCTGCCGGCCATGCCGGTGATGCCGGTGATCAGTACGCGCATGCGGTCCGCTCCGCTTCCTTGTCCGTCACGACGATCTGAATGTCGACCATTCCAGCACACGGCCCCCATCCGGGCGGCGAACGACCGGTCAGGGCACCCTCCACACCAGGACGGTCCCGTCGTCGGCCAGCACCGGCAGGTGCAGCCCGCTCAGGTAGGCCAGGGCGGCAGGCCGGCCCTCGTTGCGGTGGTAGACGACGTAGCCGATGCCCGCTTGGCGCAGGTCGTAGACGTCGAAGGTGGCCGCGAACCCCGGCTTCCCTTCCTGGAGCGGGACGATCTGGGCGTAGATCGGGTGGTCGAGCAGGGCTTGGCGGCTCCGCTGCGGGTAGCGGGCGACCATGCCGTTGGCGACGGGCTTGCCGTGCCGGGTGGCGTAGTAGAGGAAGATCGAGTGGTCGCTGTGGGTGTCGCCGAAGTCGCCGAAGCCGGTCCGCCACTGGAGCGGGATCTCGAGCACGGCCCGCCGGCCCGGATCGGCGGCGATGGCGGCGTAGGGCTTCGGGATGGCCGGTTTCTGGGTGACGACACCGCTGGGGAAGAACTCCACCATCACCAGCGCCAGGGCGACGGCCGGAGCGGCGTACCGGAGCGCCGGGCGCCGCTCCACGAGTTTGGCCAGACCCACCGCGGCCAGGACGTCCAGGGCCAGGATCCCCACCGTCGAGAAGCGGCCCGGCACCCGCACCCCGTTGACGACCGGGAAGGAATGGAACAGCCAGTAGGGCATCGGCATCGAGTAGTGGCCGCTGAACCGGGTGAACCGGGCGCCGTGGTGGCCGTGGACGTGGAGGAACGGGCCGAACGACAGCAGGACGAAGGCCGCCCCCAGCGCCACCCACAGCCCGGCCGAGTCCGCCGAGTCCGCCGAGCCCGCCGAGCCCGCCGAGCCCGGCGAGTCCGCCGAGTCCGTTGAGCCGGGCGGGCCTGCGGCTGGCGCCGAGCCGGGGGGCCGCCGGCGCCGCCAGCCCCACACCGCGCCGGCGGCGGCCAGCAGCCAGATCGTGAAGCCGGGGAATGCCGTCCGCTCCCCACCCGTCCACAAGGTGTCGTCGTGGAGGACGCGGTTCCGCCATAGGCGCTGGGCCACCGACGGCGTGACCCACGACCAGAGGTCGGCGGAGTAGTTGTCGGCGCCGGCCCAGTCCCGGACCGGGTCGAGGGAGTGGAAGACGACCAGCTCCCGGGCCATGACGACCAGCAGCGGAGCGGCGACCACGGCCGCCACGGCGCCGGCCTGGGCCAGGCGCAGGAGCGTCTCCCGCCGGAACGTTCGCCGCCACTGCCAGGTGGCCACCACGGCGCAGGCGATGAGGAGGAAGACGAAGTAGTAGAGGTTGGTGAGGAACGTGAGGCCACCCACGGCGCCGAAGGCCAACGCCCGCCGGCGGGCCCGGGGATCAGGGGGTGTCCCCGTGACTTCAGGCAGCGAGTCGTAGAGCCGCAGCAGGGCGAGGAGGCCGAAGGGGAGGAACTCGAGGTGGGACAGGTCGTAGTGGGCGGCGTGGAGGAAGCGGTAGGGGGCGAAGGTGAAGGCGGCGCCGGCCACGAACGACGCCGCCCGGTTCCCGGTGACGTGATGGGCCAGCAGGTAGGCCCCGAAGCCTGACAGCACGATGGCGGCCAGCTGCACGAGGTTGGCCGCGACGCCGAGCCCGAACAGCTTCTGGAGCGGCCATGACACGACGCTGACCAGCGGCATGTTGGTGTTGAAGGCGGCGTGGGCCCCGACGGGGAAGAAGATGTCGTGGGTGTCGAACGGGTTGTGGCCGTGGACGAGGGCGTGGGGCAGGGCCCACAGGTTCCACAGGTAGGCGGCGCCGTCTCCGCCGTCGGACAGGATCCGGGTCCGGAGGTGGCCGACGACCGGCCAGAAGACCACGGCGGTGAGAACGACGTAGCCGCCCAGCGCAGGGCCGTGGACGGCCCACCACGGCCGCCGGCCGCCCTCGATCGCCGGCGGGGCGTCCTCCACCGCCGGCGGGTCCTCGACCGTCGTCGTGGGGTCGGCCGCCGACTGCATCGACGACAGCTTAGGGAGTGTCCGGGCCAAGGCCCCGGAGCCCGGACCGATCGCCGGCGCCGCCCAACCGACGAACCTGCGCTCCTGAGTCGCGCATGGCGCGACTCAGGAGCGCAGGTTCGGGCGGAACGAGGATCAGCTGATGGCGACGATGGGCAGGTTCAGCTTCTTGCGGCCGGTGGAGCCGCAGAACTCGGCGTCGCCGTAGTTGAAGATTCCGCCGTCGCTGGCCACGAACCAGTAGCCCTTCCCGCCCTGGGTGGCCCGCATTCCGACCACCGGCTGCGCCAGGCGGAGGGCGCCGGTCGAGCCGAAGAATTTGGCGTCGCCGTAGTTGAAGATGCCGCCGTCGGAGGCCACGAACCAGTAGCCGGCGCCCGTCGGGCTCGACGCCATGCCGACGATGGGCCGGTTCAGGTGGATGGACCCGGTGGAGCCGAAGAACTTGGCGTC
>JAUZEX010000326.1 GCA_030838815.1 Actinomycetota bacterium | reverse complement strand
GGCACGTGGAAGGACCTCACCGACTACGTCAACCAACTGGCCTCCATCCTGACCGGCCAGGTGCGCAACATCGCCCAGGTCACCACCGCCGTGGCCCAGGGCGACCTGTCCCAGAAGATCAACGTGGAGGCCCGGGGCGAGGTCGCCGAGTTGAAGGAGACCATCAACACGATGGTCGACCAGCTCCGGGGCTTCGCCGACGAGGTCACCCGGGTCGCCCGCGAGGTCGGCACCGAAGGCCGCCTCGGCGGCCAGGCCATCGTCCCCGGCGTGTCCGGCACGTGGAAGGACCTGACCGACAACGTCAACCTGCTGGCCTCGAACCTCACGTCGCAGGTGCGGAACATCGCCCAGGTGACCACGGCCGTGGCCCGGGGCGACCTGTCCCGCAAGATCACCGTCGAGCTCCGCGGCGAGCTGCTGGAGCTCAAGAACACCGTCAACACGATGGTCGACCAGCTCTCGGCCTGGACGACGGACGTCACCCGCGTGGCCCGGGAGGTCGGCACCGAAGGCAAGCTCGGCGGTCAGGCCGCCGTGCCCGGGATCTCCGGGGTGTGGAAGGACCTCACCGACTCGGTGAACTCCATGGCCGACAACCTGACCGACCAGGTCCGCAACATCGCCCAGGTCACCACCGCCGTGGCCCAGGGTGACCTGTCCCAGCACATCACGGTCGACGCCCGGGGCGAGATCCTGCAGCTCAAGACCACGGTCAACAAGATGGTCGACCAGCTGTCGGCCTTCGCCTCCGAGGTCACCCGGGTGGCCCGGGAGGTCGGCACCGAGGGCAAGCTCGGTGGTCAGGCCGAGGTGGAGGGCGTGTCGGGCACGTGGAAGCGCCTGACCGAGAACGTCAACCAGCTGGCCGGGAACCTCACGACCCAGGTGCGGTCGATCGCCGATGTGGCCACCGCCGTGACCCAGGGCGACCTGACCCGGATGATCACCGTCGACGCCGCCGGCGAGGTCGGCGAGCTGAAGGACAACATCAACCAGATGATCGCCAACCTGGGCGAGACGACGGAGCGCAACGATCAGCAGGACTGGCTGAACTCCAACCTGGCCCGCATCGCGGGCATGCTCCAGGGACATCGCGACCTGCGGGCCGTCTCCCGCCTGATCATGTCGGAGCTGACGCCGCTCGTCGGTGCCCAGCACGGCGCCTTCTACATGGCCTCGGCCGCCGACGGCGGCGATCTGGCCTACGAGCTGATGGCCGGCTACGGCTTCCGGGCCCGCAAGAACGTACCGACCGCCTACCGGCCCGGCGAGGGCCTCGTCGGCCAGGCGGCCCTGGAACGCAAGGCGATCCTCGTCCCCAACGTGGGCAAGACATCGCTGCGGATCTCGACGGGGCTCGGCGACGGCACTCCGGTGAACATCGTCGTCCTGCCCGTCCTGTTCGAAGAGCAATGTCTCGCTGTGATCGAGCTGGCCTCGTTCCGCCCCTTCTCGCCCATCAACCAGGCCTTCCTGGAACAGATGGTGGAGACGGTCGGCGTCGTGCTCAACACGATCATCGCCACGATGCGGACGGAGGAGCTGCTGGAGCAGAGCCAGAGCCTCGGGGCCGAGCTGCAGAAGCGCCAGGAGGAGCTCCAGCTGACCAACGCCGAACTGGAGGAGAAGGCCCTGGAGCTGGCCCGCCAGAACCGGGCCATCGAGGTGAAGAACGCCGAGATCGAGCTGGCCCGCCGGGAGCTGGAGGAGCGGGCCGAGCAGCTCGCCCTGTCGTCGAAGTACAAGTCGGAGTTCCTGGCCAACATGAGCCACGAGCTGCGGACGCCGCTCAACAGCCTCCTGATCCTGGCCCGTCTACTGGCCGACAATGCCGAGGGGAACCTGACTCCCAAGCAGGTGGAGTTCGCCCGGTCGGTGCGCGACGCCGGCCACGACCTGCTGAACCTGATCAGCGACATCCTCGACCTGTCGAAGGTCGAGGCCGGCAAGCTCGACGTGGCCATGGCGCCGGTGCGGATCGCCGACCTGGCCGACGAGCTGTCGCAGACCTTCCGGCCCATCGCCGACCAGCAGGCCCTGACCTACACGCTGGCCCTGGGCGACGACCTGCCCGAGCACGTCATCACCGACGGCCACCGGGTGCAGCAGATCCTGAAGAACCTCCTCTCGAACGCCTTCAAATTCACCGAGGCGGGGTCGGTGACGCTGCGGGTCGACCGGGCCCCGCAGGGCAACCGGTTCTTCAACAGCCAGCTGGAGGCGACCCCGGAGGTCCTCGCCTTCTCGGTCGTCGACAGCGGCATCGGGATCGACTCCGACAAGCTGCTGGTCATCTTCGAGGCCTTCCAGCAGGCGGAGGGCACGACCAACCGCAAGTACGGGGGCACCGGGCTGGGGCTGTCGATCAGCCGGGAGATCGCCCGCCTCCTCGGCGGGGAGATCCAGGTGGAGAGCGAGCCGGGCAGGGGCTCCACGTTCACGCTCTATCTCCCGGCACTGGGGAGGGGCCTCGAGCCGCACACGCCGACGACACCGGTGAAGGAGCTGCCGCCAGTGGCGATCACCACCGGCGACGAGCCCGATGACGCGACGACGTTCGCCCGCCTGGCCGGGACGCGGATCCTGATCGTCGACGACGACGTCCGCAATGTGTATGCCCTGACCAGTGCGCTGGAGGACCGGAACATCGAGGTCCTCACCGCCGACAACGGCCGCCAGGGCGTCGAGGTGCTCCAGCGTGAGCCCACCATCGACCTGGTGCTGATGGACATCATGATGCCGGACATGGACGGTTACGAGACGACGAGGGCCATCCGCAAGCTCGACGGCTTCCGGGAGCTGCCGATCATCGCCCTGACGGCCAAGGCGATGCGGGGCGACCGGGAGAAGAGCCTCGCCGCCGGGGCGTCGGACTACATCACCAAGCCGGTCGAGATCACCCAGTTGCTCTCCCTCATGCGGCTGTGGCTCGACCGATGACGACGGACAAGGCGGCGCTCCCGCGCGTCCTCCTCGTCGACGACCGGCCCGACAACCTCCTGGCCCTGCAGGCGGTGCTCGAGCCGCTCGGGCTCGACCTGGTCGAGGCCAACTCCGGCGAGGAGGCGCTGCGCCACCTGCTGGCGGGCGAGTTCGCCCTCATCGTGCTCGACGTGCAGATGCCCGTCCTCGACGGGTTCGAGACGGCCCGGCTGATCCGGGGACGGGAGCGGACCCGCTACGTGCCGATCATCTTCCTGACCGCCATCTCGGGTGAGCCGGAGCACTACCTGCGGGGCTACGAGAGCGGCGCCGTCGACTACGTCTACAAGCCGTTCGAACCCGAGATCCTCCGGGCCAAGGTGTCGGTCTTCGCCGAGCTGTGGGCCCGGGGAGCGACGATCGAGGCGCAGCGGCAGGAGCTGGCCGGCCGGCTGGCAGAGCTCGACTCGGCCCACGCCGGGCTTGCCGCCCAGGCGGTCGAGCTGGAGCGGAGCAATGCCGCCCTGGAGCGCTTCGCGGAGGTCGCCGGGGCCGAGTTGCGGGAGCCGCTCCACACGGTCGCCGGCCTCCTCGACCTGCTGGACGACCGCTACGCCGGGGGGCTCTCCGACGAGGGCCGCACGCTGCTGGCCCGGGCGCTGGCCGGCACCGACCGGGCCCGGTCGATCGTCGGCTCGCTGCTCGACTACGCCCGGGCGTCGACGGCCGACCTGCGCCGCGACCGCTTCCCGCTGGCCGAGGCGCTAGCCGAGGCCGAGGCGGAGACGGCGCCCCAGCTGGCGGAGGCGAAGGCCGAGGTCGTCGCCAACGGGCTGCCGCTGGTGTCGGGCGACCGGCGTCAGCTGGTGCGGCTGCTGGCCCAGCTGTTCGAGAACGCAGTCCGATTCCGGGGCGCGAACAGCCCCGTGGTGTCGGTGTCGGCCGAGTCGCTGCCCGGGGCGGTGCGGGTCACCGTGGCGGACAACGGCCCCGGTGTACCGGAGACCGACCTTCCCCGGCTGTTCACCGCCTTCGCCCGCCCGCCGGCGGCCGGGGCCGGAAACGGCCGGGGGGCGGGTCTCGGGCTTCCGCTGTGCCGTCGCATCGTCGAGCGCCACGGCGGCATGATCTGGGCCGAACGCGGGGACGAGGGCGGCCTCGTGGTCCGGTTCGAACTGCCGGAGGGATAGACACAGGGACATGGGTGTCCAGCGCGTCCTGGTCGTCGACGACGACCCGGACTACCGGTGGCTGGTCCGCCTGGCGCTCGCGCCCGGAAGCGGGTTCGAGGTCGTGGCCGAGGCGGGGGACGGCCGCGAGGCGGTGGCCCAGGCGGCGAGTGCCCATCCCGACGTCGTCCTGCTCGACTGCACCATGCCCGGGGCCGACGCCTTCGACGCCCTGCCCGGGCTGCGGGAGGTGGCCCCCGACGCCCGCATCGTGCTCGTGTCGGGCCACGACGCCGCCGACCTGCGGGTGGCCAGCCGGTCGGCCGGCGCGGTCGGCTACCTGACCAAGGAGACGCCCGCCCGGCGCCTGGGCGCCGAGCTCAGCGCCCTCGTGGGCCTCGTCGAGGCGGTGGAGCAGCTGCTCGCCGAGGCCAGCCAACGCTTCGAGCAGGATGCCCAGAGCCCCCGGGCGGCCCGCCGGTTCGTGAGCCAGGCCCTGACCGCGGTGGACGACGACGACCTGACCGACACCGTGACGCTCCTCGTGTCGGAGCTCGTCACCAACGCCGTCCTCCACGCCGGGTCCGACGTCGAGGTGCTGGTGCGGCTCACCGCCACGGCCGCCCGGGTGGAGGTGACCGACGCCTCGGCGCAGGCCGTCGCGCCCCGCGACGCCGCCTCCGACGACGACTCCGGCCGGGGCCTGGCCCTGGTCGGAAATCTAGCCCGGCGGTGGGGGGTCCGGGAGGCGCCCGGGGGCGGCAAGACGGTGTGGTTCGAGGTCGACCGCCGTCCCGGGGTCGGGGAGGATCCCTCCGGGGTAACGGGGTGACGGAAGCCGCCGACCCCGGCGTCCGCCTGGAGATCAGCCGACGGGCGATCGAGCAGCTCGAGGCCGAGCGGGACCGGCTGGAGGCGCTCCTCCTGAGGCTGCCGTGGCTGCTGGCAGAACTGGACCCCGACAAGCTGACCAACGGCGTGGTGGAGACGGCCCGGGAGCTGACCGGGGCCCGGTTCGGGCTCTTCCTCCCGGCCGGGAGCGAACGGGCCACGGTCTCCTTCGTCGGCCTCGGCCGGGAGGACTTCGCCGAGCCCCCGGCGGTGGGCCGGGCGCCGGTGCTGGCCGGGGCCCTGCTCACCGGGCAGAGCCTGCGGATCGACGACGTCGCCGTCTGGGCGCCGGGTGAGGAGGCGGCCCGGAGCTACGGCGTCCTGGCCGACGGGCGCCTGGTGCGCAGCTGGCTGGCGGCGCCGGTCGTCGGCCGCGACGGGGCGATCCTCGGTGTCGTGTATCTGGGCCACCACCGGCCCCACGCCTTCGAGGCCCGCCACGAACGGCTCGTCGGCGGCCTGTGCTCACACCTGGGCGGGGCCCTCGAGCACTGCACGCTCTTCGCCGAGCGGACGCTGGTGGCCAACGCCCTGTCGGCCAGCCTCCTGCCGCCGCTGCTGCCGACCATTCCCGGAGTGGACGCCGCGGCCCGCTATCGGCCGAGCGGCGCCGACACCGGCCGGCCGGGAAGCCTTGTCGGGGGCGACTTCTACGACCTGTTCGAGATAGGCGAGGGCCGCTTCGGGCTCCTCCTCGGCGACGTGAGCGGGGTGGGTCCGGAGGCCGCCGCCCTCACCGGCGTGGCCCGCTACACGGTGCGGGCGGTGGCGGCGCCGGAGGAGGCCCCCTGCGCGGTGCTGCACCGGCTCAACGAGGCCCTGCTCCGGCTGGGCTCGGAACGGTTCCTCACCGCCGCCTACGCCACGCTCGAACCCCCGGTGGACGGGGCCATTCCCGTCGTCATCTGCAGCGGCGGCCACCCTCCGGGGCTGCTGCTGCGGGACGACGAATCGGTCGAGGTCCTCGACGGGGCCAACGGCATGCTCCTCGGCGTGTTCCCCACCGTCGAGCTGTCGGACCAGTCGGTCGTGCTCCGCCCCGGCGACGCGCTCGTCCTCGTCACCGACGGCGTCCTCGAGGCCCGGGACGACGCCGGACACCAGTTCGGCGTCGAGCGGCTCGAAGCGCTGCTGGCCACCTGCGCCGGCCGCTCCGCGGCGGGGATCGCCCGCCGGATCGAGCGGTCCGTCCTCGACCACCGGGGCGAACGGGCCGACGACGACATCGCCATCGTGGTGCTCCGCGCCTCGGTGTAGGAGGGCGGGGACCACCGGAGAGCCCGTCCGGGTACGATCGCTCCCAACGGAGCGAGGGGGGAGCGCTCTGGGGGGAGGATTGTCGTGTCGGGCCGGTGCTTCCGCCGTCCGCATCTGTTACTGACGCTGCCAATGCTGTTCGGCGCGGCCGCCTTCGTGTGGTTCCTCTCCTCCCCCGCGCCGGCCGCGACACCCGACCCCCTCAACCCGGCGTTCAAGACGGTGAAGGGGCCGTTCCGCCCCCAGCTTCCCGACCGTGACCAGTCGAACGACCCGTCACCGGCCTACACCGAGGCGGAGCGCCGCCAGCTCGTCAACGAAGGCAAGGACCTGTTCTTCTCCCGGACCGCCTGGGGCCAGCGGCCGAGCCAGGGCCCCATGGTGTTCGGCCAGGTCATCTCCTGTGCCACGTGCCACGACCCGGCCCTGGGTTTTTCGGACGGGCTGACGCATCTGGTGAGCCCGGTCCGGGAACGGGAGGTGGCCCGCCGCCAGACGCCGTCGCTGCTCGGCGTGGCGCACACCGCACCCTACGGGTGGGATGGGCGCAATCCGACCCTCCAGGCCCAGGCCCGAGGCGCCATCGTCGCCCCCCTGGAGATGCACGCTTCCCGGGAACCGACCAAACGGGAACTCGACGCCCTGGCGGAGTTCCAGGGCACCCTGAGCGTGCCCCCGGCCGTGCCGGGAAAGGAGTACGACCCGGCGCGGGCGGCCCGGGGCGAGGTGCTCTTCCGAACCCCCCGCCCGGTCACGGACGCGACCGGGGAGTTCCCGGCCGGCGCCATGGTGGCCTGCGCCACCTGCCACGCCGGCCCGTTCTTCACCGACGGCAAGGCCCACCGGGGTGTCGTGGTCTCCGGCGACCCGGCCTTCGATCCCGGCGAGGTCCGTCCCGACGGCACCATCGGGGGCTTCCACACGCCGTCGCTGCTCGGCCTGCGCCTCACCGCGCCCTACTTCCACGACGGCAGTGCCGGAGACCCCACGTCGCCCAGCAACTTCCTCTCCGGGGGGCTCGGACGCCATTCCGTCGACGGAGACATCGGCGGCCACGGATCCCCTGTCGCCCGGCGGGCGCTGCTCGACGACGTCCTCCCCTTCTACAACACCGTTCGCTTCAGCTTCGGTTTCACCGACCAGGAGCTGGCTGATCTCGCCGAGTTCCTGCTGTCCCTCTAGAATCGGCTCGATGCGCACGCTGCGCCTGCTCCTGCCGATCGCGCTCGTCGCCCCGACGTTCGTCGCCGGCCCGGCCGTCGCCAGCGGCCCTTCGACGTTCACCGCCAAGATGACGGCCGAGGAAGTGCAGCCTGTTCCCGGCCCGCCGGGCGCCACGGGCACGGCGAAGATCGTGGCCGACCAGGACGCCCAACGCGTCTGCTACAAGGTGACCTACGACGGTCCGGGTCCGGTCACCGCCATCCACATTCACCGGGGCGAGAAGGGTATGACCGGGCCGGTCACGATCAACCTCGACATGAACGCCGAGTGCGTGAACCCTGCGCCGGCGGAGATCAAGGCCCTGGTCGACTGGCCCGACGGCTACTACGTCGAGATCCACACGCTGTACCAACAGAACGGCGCCGTGCGCGGTCAGACGGTGCCGGAGGGTGGCGGCCCCGGGCCAGCCCACCAGCAGCAACACCAACACTGACGCCCGACGGCGCCCGCTGACGGTCCCTGGCAGTTCCAGGGACCCAGGGCTACGATCGGCGGAAGCTGTACACGTTAAGGGGGAGGGCCGCATCGTGGGACGTCATCGTCGCGACGTCATTTTCGTCGCTTCGCTCGCACTTTCGCTCGTAGCCGTCGGCCCGGTATCCGCCGGAACGCCCCAACGGGTGGCCAATCCACAGGCCCCGGAGGCGAGCGGGTCACCGGCAGAGATCGGCCAGTGGACCCATCCGTTCGAGGAGGGCGGGGCGGAGACGCCCCGGTGCCAACGGAGGGACGGGCTGCTCAAGGGCGAGATCTTCTGCAAGGTCGCCGCCGTCACGATGGCGGCCCTACCGGACGGGCGGATCTACTACGCCAACGGAATCGAGGCGGACGAGAACGTCCGCTACCACTACGAGCTCGAGCTGGGGGACCGCACCCGGGCCGACCGGACCCGGGTGCTCGACCTGCGGGGCGCGGCGCCGAAGTGGACCACCCCGCCGCAGGAAGCGGGCGCGTCGTGGAACCCGCAGGTGAAGCCGGGTGCGACCAGCTTCAACGGCGATCCGTTCGGGGTCGTCGGCGCTCCCGGCCGCCCCGGTGACGGGTTCATCGGCTCGAAGTGGGGCAAGCTCGGCGGGCCGCCGCAACAGCCGAGCTCGCCGCCCGACGACAAGCCGTACAAGGAGCGCAGCACCTTCTGCGCCGACATCGCCCAGCTGGGCGACGGCCGCATGCTCATGGCCGGGGGCACGGATTACTACAACGAGCCGTCGCTCATGGATCGGGACGAAGGCGCTCCGGCCGACGTCGGGGTGCTCGAGCTCGAGGGCCTGCGGGCGTCGTGGATCTTCAACCCGAAGGACGACTCGCACACCGCCACCGCGCCCATGAAGTACGGGCGGTGGTACCCCAGCCTGGTCACCATGCCGGACGGGAAGATCACCGTGTTCAGCGGGGTCACCAAGCTGCTGAAGTCGACCCAGATGGGTCAGGTCCGCCGCACCGAGACGTTCGACCCGGCCACCAACACGTGGACGGAGAACTACGTCGGCGACGAGTCGGAGACGGCACTGCCGCTCTTCTCCCGGCTCACCCTGATGCCGAACGGCAAGGTGCTGTTCAACGGCGTCGGCCAGAACTTCGGGCCGAACGGCACCGACGCCGAAGAAGCGACGTTCAACTTCCAGAAGATGTGGGACCCGGCCACCAAGAAGTGGGAGATCGTCGGCCCGGCCCTCCTGGGCTCCCGGGGCAGCGCCTCCCAGGTCATGCTGCCGCTCAAGGCGCCCTACAACGAAGGCTCGATCATCACCTTCGGCGGCACCATCGGGATCCCGCCGGGCGAGGCGATGGCCACCAACCTGTCGACCGTCACCACCGTCACCAAGGACGGCAAGGTGACCAACCGCCTGACCAAGGGCCAGCTCAACAACCGCCGGTGGTTCCACAGCGGAACCATCCTCCCCGACGGCACCATCCTCGCCAGCAGCGGCGGTGACAAGGACTCGCTCCAGTTGCCGGGCTACGAGATCGCCGTCCGCCAGGCCGAGCTCTACGACCCGGCCACCGACAGCTGGAAGGCGGTCGCCTCCGAGGCGCGGGACCGGCACTACCACGAGGCGGCGACCCTGCTGCCCGATGGCCGCGTCCTCTCCGGCGGCATGTCCAGCGTGGCCACCATGTACGGCCACCGCCGGGACCAGGGCAACGGCTTCTTCGCCAACAACGAGAAGGACTCGAGCTTCGAGATCTACAGCCCGCCCTACCTGTTCCGGGGCCCGCGGCCGGAGATCGCCTCCGCTCCTTCAGGCGTGGCGTGGGGCTCGCAGTTCAAGGTCAACATGGTCGGCTCGGACGAGATCGGCAGCGTCGCCCTGATCCGCACCGGCTCTCCGCAGCACGGCCTCGACACCGACGTCCGCTCAATCGAGCTGGAGTTCAAGCAGGACGGCAGCACGCTGACGGCCAGTGCGCCGCCCAGCGGTGTGATCGCTCCGCCCGGCTACTACTACCTGTTCGTCAACAAGAAGTCGCCCAAGGGTCTCATCCCGTCGGTGGCGGCCATCGTCCGGGTCGGTGACCTCGTCAACGCCAGCGCCCTCGGCAACAAGCCCGCCCTCATCCCGATGCGGGACTCGTCGGTGGCGGGCAACGCCGGCTCGGCCACGCCCGACGAGAACAGCTCCATGAACGACTTCGGGGAGTGCACCGGCTGCGCCAAGGGCGAGCGGGGCGGCGTGCGCCACGACCTGCAGCAGTCGAACCCGGCACTCAAGCAGGTGCCGATCGGGGCCGACGACGAAGGGCCGATGCAGCAGGCGCAGCAGAAGGCGACGTCGCCACCCACCATCTCGCCGACCATGAACGTCCGTCTGATGAGGCCGATGCTCGTCGGTTGACCGGGTTTCGCCCCCCGGGAGCGGTCCGCTCCCGGGGGGCTCTTTTTTGTGTAACGCCGTGGTCGGCCGCCGGACTGTGCCGGGTCGAGAGGGGCACGATGGACGGGACCACAGAGTGGGTCAAGGTCGACCCCGGCGGCCTGGCCGTCGGGCAGGTCACGACGGTGGTGGCCGGCGGGCGGGCGGTGTGCCTGACCCGGACCGCCGACGGGTACGGCGCCCTCGACAACCGCTGCCCCCACCAGGGCGGGCCGTTGGGCGACGGCCAGATCGAGGACGGCTGGCTGATCTGCCCCTGGCATGCCTACCAGTACCAGCCCTGTGACGGGAAACCGCCGCCCGGCTTCGCCGACGCTGCGGTGGCCTACGCCGTCGAGGAGCGGGCGGACGGGCTGTGGGTGCAGCTGCCGGTCGATGTCGAGGTGCCGTCGCTGATGGACCAGATCGTGGGCACGCTGTGCGACTGGGGGCTCGAGGCGGTGTTCGGCATGGTCGGGCACTCCAACCTCGGGCTGGCCGACGCCCTCCGGCGGGCGGCGGAGGGCGGCCGGCTGACCTACGTCGGGATCCGTCACGAGGGGGCGGCGGCCTTCGCCGCCAGTGGCTACGCCAAGCTGACGGGCCGGCCGGCGGCCTGCTTCTCGATCGCCGGGCCGGGCGCCACCAACCTGTTGACCGGCCTGTGGGACGCCAAGGTGGACCGGGTCCCGGTGGTGGCCCTCACCGGCCAGGTGCAGACCCAGGTGCTCGGCCCGGGAGCGTTCCAGGAGGTGCCGCTGTCGGAGGCGTTCTCGGCCGTGGCGGAGTGGACCCAGACGGTGCTCAAGCCGGGCAACGCCACCGAACTGGCCGCGCTGGCCATGAAGCACGCCATCGTGCAGCGCGACGTCGCCCACCTGGTGTTCCCCGACGAGGTGCAGGACCTCCCGGCCGCCGAGGGCGCTGCGGCCCGACCCCGCCACGGCCGGGTGGCGGACAGTGCCATCGCCCCGCCGGAGGCCGAGCTGGAGCGGGCGGTCGCATTGCTGAGCGGCGCGGAGCGGCCGGTGATCATCTGTGGGAACGGCGCACGCCCGTTCCGGGACGAGATCGTGGCCTTCGCCGAGCGTATCGATGCGCCGATGATCACCACCTTCAAGGGCAAGGGCATCGTGCCCGACAACCATCCCCTGGGCTGCGGCGTGTTGGGGCGGTCGGGCATCCCGGTCGCTTCGCTCACCATGCAGCGGGCCGACTGCCTGCTGGTGCTCGGCGCCTCCTTCTCCCACCACACGTCGATCGCCACCTGGGTGCCGACGATCCAGGTCGACCTCGACCGGATGATCCTCGGCAAGTTCCACCCGGTGGAGGTGCCGCTGTGGGGCGACATCGCCCGCACGCTCCGGCTGCTGGCGGCGGCGGTGCCGGCCGCCGGCCGGCCGGCGCAGAGGGAGGCGGTGGCACAGCGATGGGCCCGGTGGCGGGCGGAGAAGGCCCACCGGGAGACACTGGTGGATCACCGGGGCCGCCTCCACCCGGCGCTGGTCTTCGCCGAGTTGTCGACGCTCGTGCCCGAGGATGCGGTGATCGCCGTCGACGTCGGCAACAACACCTACTCCTTCGGCCGGTTCTTCGAGTGCCGCGGCCGCCAGGACGTGCTGATGTCGGGCTACCTCGGCTCGATCGGCTTCGGCCTCCCGGCGGCGCTGGGGGCATCGGTGGCCGTGCAGCGCGACGGATCCCACCGCAAGGTGGTGTCGATCTCCGGGGACGGCGGCCTCGGGCAGTACCTGGCCGACTTCACCACCGCCGTGAAGTACCGCTTCCCGCTGACCCACGTCGTGCTCAACAACGGCGAGCTGGCCAAGATCAGCCGGGAGCAGCTCGGCGCCCTCCGGCCGGTGTGGGAGACGAACCTCGTCAACCCCGACTTCTGCGACTACGCCCGCCTCTGCGGCGCCACCGGCTTCTCGGTGCGGACGCCGGCCGAGCTGCGCCCCGCCCTCGAGGCGGCGCTGGCCCACGCCGACGGGCCCTCCCTGGTCGAGATCCACAGCTCATCGAAGGACGTGTAGTCCCATGACGGTTGCGGCCCGGAACCCCTGGCTGGAGGCCGAGGCGCGCCTCGGCGGCCGGTACGCCGTGCGGGTGCTGGAGCCTTCGCCGCCGGCGGTCGACGACGGCGAGTTCTTCGCCGACGACCCGGCGGCGAGGGGTGACGCCGCCGCCGTGGCGGCGGACGGGCGGCCGATCGTCGGACCCACGGCCGAGGCCGACGTGTCGTGGTCGTCGCTGTCGGCGGACGACCCCGAATTGGCCGCTTGGTGCGCGGCCCGGTGGCTCGGACCGTGGCCCCGCCTGAACCCGCTCCCCGCCGGATACGCCGAGACCCGGGAAGCGTTGCGGCGCCTGGCGGTCTACGTCCTCGCCCCGGCCCGCAAGGCGGTCAACGGCAAGATCGGGCTGCGCTATACCGCCGGAGGGTTCGGCACCCCGTTCTTCGGCGCCGACGAGCAGTTGCGGGTGGAGGGCGCGGCGCTGGTGCACCAGCGCGGCGACACCGCCGACGCCACCGAGATCACGTCGTTGGCCACGGTAGCCGCCTTCACCGGTGTCGCCCTGGCCGACGACCCGGGCGTCGGCGACGACGTCCCGGCCCTCGGCGACGCCAACGATCCGCTCAGCGTCGACCCGTCCGCCTCCGCCTCCGTCGGGGCCTGGTACGGCTTCTCGGCGTCGCTGCTGGAGGTGTCCCGAGCGGAACTCAACGCCGCCGGACGCGCCTGTTCCCGGGTGCAACTCTGGCCCGAGCACTTTGACCTCGGCTGCAGCATCGAAGGCGTGA
>JAUZEX010000322.1 GCA_030838815.1 Actinomycetota bacterium | reverse complement strand
CGTTGAAGATCCGGCCGTACCAGCCGTCCATGCTGAAGCCGGGGATCGTGAGCGCACCCTCGTTGAGCGACTTGCTGTCGTCGTAGAACGCCGACAGGTCGAAGTCGGTGACCGAGCCCCGGCCGTCGCAGCGGGGACACATGCCGCCGGTGCGGGTGAAGCTCACTCGCTCGGTCTTGCCGGTGCCGCGTTCGACCGTGATCGCACCGCTCGCTTTGACCGAGGCGACGTTGAAGGCGAACGCCTGGGGCGACCCGATGTGCGGCTGTCCGAGCCGGCTGAAGACGATCCGCAACATGGCGTTGGCGTCGGTGGCGGTGCCGACCGTGGAGCGGGGATCGGCGCCCATCCGCTCCTGGTCGACGATGATGGCGGTCGTCAGCCCGTCGAGCACGTCGACCTCGGGCCGCGCCAGCGTCGGCATGAATCCCTGCACGAAGGCGCTGTAGGTCTCGTTGATCATCCGCTGCGACTCCGCGGCGATCGTGCCGAACACCAGCGAGCTCTTGCCCGAGCCGGAGACGCCGGTGAACACCGTCATCCGGCGCTTCGGGATCTCGACGCTGACATCCTTGAGGTTGTTCACGCGCGCGCCCTGCACGCGGATCAGATCGTGGCGGTCGGCAACGTGCAGCGCAGGCGACGGCGTGTCCACGACGGTCATGCTAAGGGCAGCCCGGTGACCGGGTGCTCGACAACCTCCCCCGAACGGCCGATCTCATGTGCCACCCTTCCGGCATGAGCGCCTCCGAGCCGTCCTCCTGGATCACACGGTTCGCGTCGCTGGTGCCGCCTGGAGGGCCGGTGCTCGACGTCGCCTGCGGGACGGGGCGCCACACCCGGTTCTTCCTCGCCCGGGGCTATCCCGTCACCGCCGTCGACCGCGACACCAGCGCCCTGGCCGACATCGAGGACGATCCTCGGCTCCAGGTCGTCGGCTTCGACCTCGAGGCCGGCGGGTCGTTTCCGTTCGGGCCGGGATCCTTCGCCGGGGTGGTGGCCGTGAACTACCTCCACCGCCCGCTGCTCGCCGACCTCGTCGCCGCCGTCGCCGACGGGGGTGCCCTGCTCTACGAGACCTATGCCCGGGGCCAGGAGCGCTTCGGCCGCCCCCGGCGCCCGGAGTTCCTGCTCGAGCCCGGCGAGCTCCTGGAGGCCGTGCGGGGAGAGCTGCGGGTCGTAGCCTACGAGGACCTCATCCTCGAGGAGCCCGGACCCAAGGCGGTCCAGCGCATCGCCGCCGTACGGGCCGACGTCCTGGCACCGGGCTGAACGGCCATGGACACCTGGCTTCCGGCGGCGGAAACCGACAAGCTCAGGAGGTGACCAAGAAAGGGGCCAAGAAGAGGTCGGCGTCCGGTCTGGCCCGGGTCGGCCCGGACGGCGGCGAGCTGCTGGACCGCGAGCTGTCGTGGCTCGACTTCAACACCCGGGTGCTGGCCCTGGCCGCGGATCAGGCCGTCCCGCTGCTGGAGCGGCTCAAGTTCCTGGCCTTCTTCTCCGCCAATCTCGACGAGTTCTTCATGGTCCGGGTGGCCGGGCTCGCCGGGCGGGTGGCCGCCGGCCTCGGGGCGGCGACGGCCGGGGGCCTCGAGCCGGCGGCGGAGCTCAAGGCCATACGGGGACGGGTCCTGGAGCTCGTGGCCGACCAGACGGCGATCTTCACCGCGCTGATGCCGGCGCTCGCCGAGGCCGGGATCCACCTGGCGGGCCCCGGACGGATCGACCCCGCCGACGAGGAGGAGCTGCGGCGCCGCTTCGAGGAGCAGCTGTTCCCCGTCCTCACCCCGCTCGCCGTCGATCCCGGGCATCCCTTTCCCTACATCTCCAACCTGTCGCTCAACCTGGCGGTGTTGGTCCGCGACGGTCGCGACGGCGAGCGTCGCTTCGCCCGCGTCAAGGTCCCCCCGCTGCTGGCCCGGTTCCAGGTCGGGGCGGACGGCACCCGGCTCTATCCGCTCGAGCAGCTCATCGGTCATTTCCTGACGATGCTCTTCCCCGGGATGGAGGTCGAGTCGTGGCACCCGTTCCGGGTGACCCGAAACGCCGACCTGATGGTCGACGACGAGGAGGCGGACGACCTCCTGGCCGCGGTCGAGATGCAGCTCCGGCAACGGCGCTTCGGACGGGCCCTGCGGCTCGAGGTCGACGCCGGGATGCCGGCCGGCGTTCGCCAGCTCCTGCTGCGGGAGTTGCAGCTGGGGGCCGACGACCTGTACGAGATCGAGGGGATCCTGGACCTCGGCTCGCTGTCGGAGCTCTGCGCGCTCAAGCGGCCGGAGCTCAAGTACCCGGCCTGGGTACCCGCCACACCGGCCGGGCTCGGCGCCGACGCGGCCGATGTCTTCGCCACTCTCCGGAGCCGCGACGTCCTCGTCCACCACCCCTACGAGTCCTTCTCCGCCGTCCAGGCCTTCATCGACCGGGCCGCCGACGACCCCGACGTGCTGGCCATCAAGCAGACGATGTACCGGACGTCGCTCGACAGCGCCATGCCCCGGGCGCTCATCCGCGCCGCCGAGCGCGGGAAGCAGGTGGCCGTCCTCGTCGAGCTCACGGCCCGCTTCAGCGAAGAGGTGAACATCTCCTGGGCCCGCCGGCTGGAGGAGGCCGGCGTCCACGTCGTCTACGGCCTCGTCGGGCTGAAGACCGGCTGCAAGGCGACGCTGGTGGTGCGTCGGGAGCGGGGGGAGCTCCGCCGTTACTGCCACATCGGGACGGGCAACTACGACGCCTCCACCGCCCGTCAGTACGAGGACGTCGGCCTGCTGACCGGAGACGATGACATCGGCGCCGACCTGAGCGAGCTGTTCAACTACATCACCGGCTACAGCCGGCGGGGTGACTACCGCAAGCTCGTCGTGGCTCCGATGGGGCTGCGGTCCCGGATCCTCGACCTGATCCGGGAGACGGCGGCCGCGCCCGGCGGGCGCATCGCCATGAAGATGAACAACCTCGTCGACGAGGAGGTCATCGAGGCGCTTTATGAGGCGTCGACGGCCGGCTGCGAGATCGACCTTGTGATCAGGGGGATCTGCCGGTTGCGGCCCGGGGTGCCCGGCCGGTCGGACCGCATCCGCGTCCGTTCGGTCGTCGGGCGCTTCCTCGAGCACTCCCGGATCTTCGCCTTCGGCCAGGGCGATGGCCCCACCCGGTACTTCATCGGATCGGCCGACCTGACGCCGAGCAACCTCGATCGGAGGATCCAGCTCCTCTGTCCGGTGGAAGACGCCGCCCTCGCGGCCCGCCTGGAGCAGATCCTGACCGCCGAGCCGGCGGCCAACAGCAGCGCCTGGTCGCTCGGACCCGACGGTTCCTGGAGCCGGATTCAAGCCTAAAAAACATCGATATCCAGTGCTTCATTTCGCCAAATTGGCTGAGTTCGTCTGCTTGACAATTGATCGGACAAAGCCGACAATCTGGCCTGCAGGCTGGGACAATCACGTAGTGCTGGGATATAGCGGGAGTTTTCCGGGTCGCATCCAGGCGGGATTGCGCGCCGGAATTTGTTCAAAAGTTCTGGGGATTTTCGGTGTTAGGGAGCCCAAGCAGTCGGGGGGTTCCTGTCGCCGCTGGGGTGCCACCAACGACGGCACTGCGCCACCCCCATGGCGCGTGCAGGCCGTCTCGGGAAGGAGCGACAACCGTGTTCACGTCAAGATCCTGGAAGCGGGCGATGCTGGGAGCCGGCCTGTTGGCCGCCATCCTCGCCGGTGCCGCCCCGCACGCGATGGCCGAGGGCCGGTTCCACCTGCCCTACGGCGACGGCCTCAACGGGCCGTCGGACCCGGGCCTGGGCCGCCTGCCGCACAGCTCCAGCCCGCCCCCGGTCTCCTCCGGCCGGTTCGGTCCGCCCGGCTACGGCGACCCCGGCAACGGGCGCCCGTCGGCCGACCTCCAGCTGTCCAACACGTCGGCGCCCAACCCGGTCATCCAGGGGGCGAACTTCGACTACACGCTGACCGTCACCAACGCCGGCCCGGCGCCGACGACCGACGTCAGCCTGACGGACCCGCTGCCGAACGGGGTCCGCCTGGTCCAGAGCGCCGCCTCGCAGGGCGTGTGCTCCGTCGCCCAGCAGTACGTCCGCTGCGCCCTCGACACGCTCGAGGGGGGCCGGACGGCCACCGTCACGCTCACGGTCCGAGCCGTCCAGGGCGGGACCATCTACAACAGCGCGACCGTCATGGGCCGGGAGTACGACCCCTACGAGGGGAACAACTCCTCGACGTCGACGACCGACGTCCAATCCGGCCAGTACGGCGCCGACCTGTCGGTGGCCAACACCGTCGACAAGCCCTCCGCCGCCGGCGGCGACACCCTCACCTACACCATCAACGTGACCAACGCCGGGCCGGCCCTGGCCTACGGGACGCACCTCACGGACCAGTTCTCCCAGGGGAGCCAGTTCGTGTCGGCCACGCCCAGCCAGGGCACCTGCTCGCCGTCGAGCGCCGACGTCGTCTGCGAACTCGGCGAACTCGCCTCTGGCGCCGTGGCGACCGTCAGCGTGGTCGTCCGGGCACCGAGTTCCGGCACGGCGGTCAACACCGCCTACATCACGAGCCAGATGTACGACCCCAACACGGGCGACAACCAGGCCAGCAGCACGACCGAAGTCGGCTCCGGCAGTGGCGGCGGCGGCGGTGGGTCGGCACCCGGCCCGGCGCTACCGGTCGGGCCTGCCCGGCCGACGAACGACGGCTACATGTTCTAAAGGCGGCAGGGGTTGGCCCGCCACCAGGCGGGCCAACCACTCCGCTGGTGGCGTG
>JAUZEX010000318.1 GCA_030838815.1 Actinomycetota bacterium | reverse complement strand
GAACCACTCCCGCAGTTCCCCCCGAGGTCACTGGAAGCCGATCTTCGGCGTTGCCCTGGTGGCCACCCTGGCGCTCGGACTTCCCGCCCCGGCCCCGGCCGCCTCGCTGGCCGGCTCGACTGGCGCGCCCATCGTGGTCATCGCGGCCGACGGGTTCGGGCGCTACCTCGGCGACATCCTCGAGGCCGAAGGCCTCAACGAGTACCAGGTCGTCGACCACAGCGCAGTCAGCGCCGACATGTTGCGGACGCACAAGACGGCCCTCCTCGGACCGGACGCCCTGAGCGCGGCCGAGGTCACCACCCTGTCGAACTGGGTGACGGCCGGCGGGAACCTGATCGCCATGAAGCCCGACAAGCAGCTGGCCGGCCTCCTCGGCCTCTCCTCCACTGCCGGAACCCTGAGCGACAGCTACCTGAAGGTCGACACCGGCTCGTCGCCGGGCGCCGGCATCGTGGCCGACACGATGCAGTTCCACGGCACCGCCGACAAGTACAACCTCGCCGGTGCCCGCCAGGTCGCCGCCCTCTATTCGAACGCCACCACCGCCACCGTCAACCCGGCCGTCACGGTGAAGGACGTCGGCACCGCCGGCGGCCAGGCCGCCGCCTTCACCTACGACCTGGCCAAGTCCGTCATCTACACCCGCCAGGGCAACCCCGCCTGGGTGGGCCAGGAGCGCGACGGCTGCTCCGGGGGCGGTGTGTGCCCCGGCACCGCCGCCGCGCCGGGTGACAACGTCATCCGTTCCGACGAGCTCTTCTGGGGGGCCGCTCCCCAGGCCCCGCAGCCCGGTGGGCTCGACATCTCCAAGGTCGCCATCCCCCAAGCCGACGAGCAGCAGCGCCTCCTGGCCAACCTGGTCATGTCGATGACCCTCGACCAGGCGCCGCTGCCCCGCTTCTCCTATCTGCCCCGAGGTCTCCAGGCGGCGGTCGTCATGACCGGCGACGATCACGCCAACGGCGGCACGGCGGGTCGATTCCAGACCCAAGAGAGCCTGAGCCCTGCCAACTGCTCCGTGGCGAACTGGGAGTGCATCCGGTCAACGTCCTACATCTACCCGGGTGCACCGCCCCTCACCAGCCCTCCCGGCCTCACGGACGCCCAGGCGGCGGCCTACACCGCAGCCGGATTCGAGATCGCCCTCCACGTCAACACCGGATGCGCCAACTACACGGTGAGCTCCCTCACGGCCAACATGGCCGACCAGGCCGCCGCCCTCGCCGCCCAACTCCCGAGCATGCCGCCGCTGGTCACGAGCCGAACCCACTGCATCCCCTGGAATGACTGGGCCGGAACGCCCACGGTGGAGGCAGCCCGCGGCATCGGGTTGGACACGACCTACTACTACTGGCCGCCGGCCCTGGCCGCTTCGAACCCGGGCATGTTCACCGGGTCCGGCTTCCCGATGCGTTACGCCAACACCGACGGCAGCTCCATCGACGTCTACCAGGCCGTGACGCAGATGACCGACGAGTCGGGCCAGAACTACCCGTCCACCATCAACGCCCTGCTCGACAAGGCGCAGGGCCCCCAGGGCTTCTACGGCGTCTTCACCGCCAACATGCACACCGACTCGGCCACCAGCGCCGGAGCGGACTCCATCATCGCCTCGGCCAAGGCCCACAACGTTCCCGTCATCTCGGCCAAGCAGCTCCTCACCTGGATCGACGGGCGCAACTCCTCATCGTTCGGGAACGTCGCCTGGTCGAACAACGACCTGACCTTCAACCTCACGGCTGGTGCCGGAAGCAACGGTCTCCAGGCCCTCGTGCCGCTGCGGTCGTCTCTCGGCCCGTTGACCAACCTGACCAAGAACGGCGGCTCCGTCTCCTACACGACCCAGACGATCAAGGGCGTCCAGTACGCCGCCTTCGCCGCCGCCGGCGGTGCCTGGCGAGCCACCTACCGCGACGACACCCCCCCGCCCCCGCCGCCGCCGCCGGTGGTGGTGTTGGGTGCGTCGGCCCGGTCGGGGTACTGGATGGTCGGGACGGACGGGAAGGTCTATCCGTTCGGTGACGCCAAGGACCTCGGGAACCCGTCCGCTTCGCTGGGTGGCGTCCCGGCCATGGACGTCGAACCCACCCCGTCGTTGAACGGCTACTGGGTCGTCGACAGCGCCGGCCGGGTCTTCGCCTACGGCGACGCCGCCCCCCACGGCAACGCCAACCCGGCGTCGCTGGCCGCAGGCGAGACGATCACCAGCCTGTCGAGAACCAAGTCCGGCAACGGCTACTGGCTCTTCACCACCAAAGGCCGGGCCCTCCCCTTCGGAGACGCCACCTTCCTCGGTGACATGTCAGCCGTGAAACTCAACGGACCCGTCCAGGGCAGCGTCGCCACCCCCAGCGGCCTCGGCTACTACATGGTCGCCAGCGACGGAGGCATCTTCAACTTCGGAGACGCCAAATTCCACGGCTCCATGGGCTCCACCAAACTCAACGCCCCCGTCAAATCCATGGTCCCCACCCCCGACGGCACCGGCTACTGGCTCGTCGCAGGAGACGGCGGCATCTTCGCCTTCACCGCCCCCTTCCGCGGCTCCATGGGCTCCACCCCCCTCAACAAACCAGTCGTCGGCATGGTCGCCAACGGCAACGGCTACCTCATGGTCGCCGCCGACGGAGGCATCTTCAACTTCTCCGACCAACCCTTCGCCGGATCCCTCGGCAACAACCCCCCAACCCACCCCATCACCGCCGTCGCCACCCTCAACTAAAGACGGCAGGCAGCGAACCCAAAGCCAGGTTGGAACGGGCCCCTCGCCGCTCCTACCGGAAAGCGTGAACCGTGCAGACCGCAACCCCTTTGTCGCAGCGGAAGGCACGCCCGTTCCGACCTGGTCGAGGCCACCACCACCGGCGCCTGGCGCCGGTGGTGGTTGTACTTCTCCTGGCCAGTCTCTCCGTCGTCGTCGCCTCGCCCGCCTTGGCCGCCTGCGCCTCCCCGGCCAACCCGGTGCTGTGCGAGAACACCCTCGCCGGGAGCCCCGCATCGGAATGGGACATCAGCGGGATCGGCGACGCAGGCCTCCAGGGGTTCGCCACCGACATCTCCGTCAACAAGGGTGAGACCGTCAATTTCAAGGTCGACACCGCCGCCTCGCAATGGCACGCCAACATCTACCGTCTCGGCTACTACGGCGGCTCGGGGGCCCGCCTGGTCGGCCAAACAGCGACGGCCGGTCCGCAGAACCAGCCCGCATGCATGAGCGACCCCACGACAGGGCTCGTCGACTGCGGCAACTGGGGTACGTCCCTCTCCTGGGACGTACCGGCCACGGCGGTATCCGGGGTGTACATCGCCGGCCTGGTCGCCTCCGCCGACCCCACGGCCAAGGGCTCTTCCAGCCACATCGTGTTCATCGTCCGGGATGACGGCAGCCATTCGAAGCTGCTGTTCCAGACCAGTGACACGACCTGGCAGGCCTACAACGAGTACGGCGGCAACAGCCTTTACACCGGGAGCCCGGTCGGCCGGGCCCTCAAGGTCAGCTACAACCGGCCCTTCATCACCCGCGGCGGCGTCACCGCCGAGGACTGGCTTTTCAACAGCGAGTACCCCATGATCCGGTGGCTGGAGGCCAACGGCTACGACGTCAGCTACACCACCGGCACGGACAGCGACCGTCGCGGTGGGTTGATCAGGAACCACCAGTCGTTCCTGTCCGTCGGCCACGACGAGTACTGGTCCGGGGGACAGCGATCCAACGTCGAGGCGGCCCGGGCCGCGGGCGTGAACCTGGCCTTCTTCAGCGGCAACGAGGTGGTCTGGAAGACCCGCTGGGAGCCGAGCATCTCCAGCCCGGCCACCGACTACCGCACCCTCGTCACCTACAAGGAAACCCACGGCGACGCCGTCGACCCGGACCCGGCCTGGACCGGCACCTGGCGCGACGATCGCGCCTTCAACCCCGACGGCCCGAAGCCCGAGAACGCCCTGACCGGCCAGCTCTTCATGGTCAACGAGGGCACCACGGCGATCCAGGTTCCCGCCGCCCAGGGTAAGCAGCCGTTCTGGCGCCACACCTCGGTGGCCAACCTCGCCGCCGGCCAGACGGCCACGCTCCCGGCCGGGACGCTCGGCTACGAGTGGGACGTCGACGTCAACAACGGATCCCGTCCCGCCGGACTCGTCCATCTCTCGTCGACGACCGTGAGCGTGCCGTCCCTTCTCCAGGACAACGGCAGCACCTACGCCCCCGGGACGGCCACCCACACCCTCACGCTCTACCGCGCCGCCAGCGGGGCGCTGGTCTTCGGAGCCGGCACCATCCAATGGTCGTGGGGACTCGACTCCAACCACGACCGTGGCAACGATACTGCCGACGTCCGCATGCAGCAGGCGACGTTGAACCTCCTGGCCGACATGGGCAGCCAGCCGGGCTCCGTCCAGCCCGGCCTCGTCACCGATTCGCCGACAAGCACGACGACGACGACGACGATCAGCCCGACCACGACGACGACGGCTCCGCCGGTGGTGGTGTTGGGTGCGTCGGCCCGGTCGGGGTACTGGATGGTCGGGACGGACGGGAAGGTCTATCCGTTCGGTGACGCCAAGGACCTCGGGAACCCGTCCGCTTCGCTGGGTGGCGTC
>JAUZEX010000310.1 GCA_030838815.1 Actinomycetota bacterium | reverse complement strand
GGTGTGGGGCCAGACGGGCAATCCGTCCAACGCGGGCTTCGACACCGGCCTGGGCGCCGAGCAGGTGGTGACGGCCGCCGCCAGCGGGTTGGCCGCGGCCGTCGAACCGCTCGCCCCGACGGTGGTCTTCGACGCTCTCGGCGACGGCTTCACGGGTGCAGCCATCGAAGCGCTGACGCCGTTCGGGCGCCTCGTCTCGTTCGGGGTGTCGGCCGGGCCGATGGCCGAGGTCAACATGCAGTCCGTCTACCGCAAGGGTCTCACCGTCTACGGCTACGGCGGCCTGGCCGAGCCGGAGGAACGGGCGGCGGCCGGGAAAGTGGCGGCGCTGGGCGCCCTGGCCGACGGGCGCCTGCGGGTGGTGGTGGCCGAGGTCCTGCCCCTCGGACGGGTCAACGACGCCCTGGCCGCCCTCGTCGACCGGAGCGTGACGGGAAAGATCGTGCTCGACCTGCGGCGATAACACACCGTGACCGAGTTGTCAGCCCGGACAGATACCCCGACGCGCCACAAAGGAGTCGGAGCTTCGGGGGCGAACACCTCTTTCGTCGGATTCGTGTCCTTCCGGAAAGAAATGTTGCGGAGATGTGACACTTCCACCCCCTCCGACGAAGAGGAAGTGTGACGTGGACAACGGGCAGGCGGCGGAGGGCCTCGTCGAGAGGGCCCGCCGAGGTGATCAGGAGGCATGGGCTGCGCTCTACACGAGCGTCTATGCCCGCCTGGTCTCCTTCGCCCATCGCCGCCTCGGGAACGCTGACCTGGCCCGTGACGCCGTGAGCGAGACCATGGCCCGGGCCGTCACCAGGATCGACACCTACGTCGGTACCGACGAGGGCTTCGCGCCCTGGCTGTTCGGCATCTGCCGCCACGTCGTCGTCGACCTCCAGCGTCAGACCTACCGCCCGCTGCCCCCCGGGCTCCTCCGCTCCGACGTCGACGGGCCCGGTCCCGTCGAGGTCGTCCTCGACGCCGATGAGCGGGCCCAGGTGCGCGCCGCGTTCGCCCGCCTCGATCCCGACGAGCGCGAGTTGCTCGAGCTGCGGGTCGTCGGCGGCATGTCTTCGGCCGAAGTGGCGGCCGCCCTCGGCAAAGCGCCGGGGACTGTCCGCATGGCCCAGATGCGCGCCCTCGGGCGACTGCGCACGTTTCTCGAGGAGGCCTCCCGTGTGGGTTGAGGGTGGTGACATCCAAGACGAATTGTTCGACCAGCTCGGCGCCGTGCTGACCGCGCCGAGCGATCTGCCGCTCACGCCCTCCGCGGCTGAGCTCGAGGCGCTGGCCGCGGTCGTGGCCGCCCGCTGGCCCGACGCAGCCCAGGCCCCGGCCCCGGCGCCCATCTCGGAGGCGACCCCGGTGCGCCGGATCCACCCGGCGGCGGGGCTCCCCCTGCGCCGTCTCGGTTCCTCCGCCTGGCGGGCCGGATCCGTAGCGGCGGCGCTCGTCCTGTTCTCGGCGTCGGCGGCGGCCGCCGCCAGCGGTGTGCCGCTGCCCCGCCCGGTGCGGGCCGTGGCCTACACCGTGGGCCTCCCGGTCGACTCCCCGGCCCTCGACGACACGAACCATCACATCAAAGAGCTGAAGGACGCCGTCAAGGCCAACGACAAGCCCAAGGCCGAGGCGTCCGCCCGCCGCCTGCGGACGGATCTGGCCAAGGTCCCGGCCGAGGAGAAGCACGAAGCGGAGCAGAAGGTGGCGGCGGTGATGGTCCAGCCCGCCGTGGTGGCGCTGGTCGAAACCGCGCCGCCCACGACGGCCACGACAAGCGCTCCGGCGTCGTCGAGCACGACCGCCACCAGCCCCGCCTCGTCGACCACCGGCACCACGGCGGCGGCCGACGACAAGGGGGAGAAGAGCCCGGTCACGACCACGACCACGGCGCCTCCCACCACGACCACCACCGCCCCCGAGTCGACGACCACCACGACGGGGACGGGGACGGGCCAGCCCGCCGACGGTGGCACGCCCTCGGGCGGCACCGGAACCGGTGACCCGGGCGCCGGCGGCGCCGGCACCGGCGGAGGCGGGGGCGAGACGGGGTCGACGACGCCCACCACCACGCCCGACAGCACGACGACGACCACCGCCCCGCCCAGCGGCGGCACGACCGGCGGTGACCCGACGACGACCACGACCACCAGCACCACGACGCCGACGACGATGCCCCCCGCCGACGGGGGAGTGGCGACCACCCAGCCGTAGAAGTTCGGCCCCGCGGCGTTTCCGGCACTCAGCCGTCCTCAAACCGGCGTTCGCTTTCCGCAGTATCCCGGTAAACGAACGCCAGTTGCGCCCGGCCAGGCGGTCGCATTCCGGCGTTCCTTTTCCGCAGTATCCCGGTAAACGAACGCCGGTTGCGCCGGGGCAGGCGGTCGTCGCATTCCGGCGTTCGGTTTCCGCAGTCTCCCGGTAAACGAACGCCAGTTGTGCCCGGAACGCCCCTTCGACGCGGGTTGGGGACACACCGGACCGCCCGGAACCGGCTCATTGCCACCGTGGCGGCGCGATCACCAGACACGGCCGGCATGGGCGGAGCCCTTGCTCGGAGGAGCCCGGCGGAGCCGGGCGGGGCGGAGCCACCAAGAAACATTGCAGTTTCGGGACGGTTCGTGGCTTTTGGTGACGAACAGGGTGACTGGGCCGAATCCCTGGCAAGTCGGACGTCCGAGCGGCGAGCTTCTCAGCCCCGCACACCGGACCCGGCGCCCCGGTCAACCGCTTCCCGCCTCCCTTGGAGAACCACATGCTTTCCTTCCCCTTGGCCCGCCGCGCCCTCCTGGCCTTCACCGCCTGTTGCGCCGTCGCCCTCCCCGTCCTCCTCACGCCGGCGCCGGCCTGGGCCGACGCCCCCGACCCGTCGGCCTGCAGCGGGCTCTACCACGGCTCGCCGCCCGGCAGCGTGGCCGTCACGACGGTCCCGGCCGCCGGCACCGTGCTCCACCCCGGCGACGAGGTGGAGGTGACCGCCACCTGGGACACGGGGGACTGGCCGGGGCCTGTCCTCCACAAGGTGCTCGACTGCCTTCTCGTCGACGGCACGGTCGACTACGGCCACAGCAGCCAGGAGAAGCCGACCGACAACGACGGCCTCTACCGCTACCGCTTCACCGTGCCGGTCGGGGCCGAGCGCCGGGTGTGCGACCGGGTGCGGCTGTCGGGCCGGCTGGTGCAGGACGGCGACCTCGTCGTCCAGAAGAGCAACACGGTCTGCTTCTCCATCGCCGCCGCCGGCGCCCC
>JAUZEX010000287.1 GCA_030838815.1 Actinomycetota bacterium | reverse complement strand
ACCCCGACGTGCTCCATGGCGACCACGAGCCGGCGGACGGCCGGGCGCCGGTCCTGCTCAAGCAGTACAGCCTCCGCCCGACGGCCTGAGTTCCGCCGGCCCCGGCATCAGCTCGCCGCAACGTGCGGTGACGGCCTCCGCTCGTGTGACCATTCTGTGACCACGGAGGCCGTTCGGAGCAGGCAATACCGGCACTGACCAGCCCAGACGTGGTGCGGGCGGTGGGGCTCGAACCCACACGGCCTTGCGGCCAGCGGTGTTTAAGACCGCCTCCTCGACCAATTGGGATACGCCCGCGTCGCCGAAAACGGTACCTGCCCGGCGAGGCGCCGGGGGTTAGCGGACGGCGGCTTCGGTGTCGAGGCGGGCCACGAGGCGCTCGATGAGGCGGCGGATCGTGTCGCGGATCACCCGCACTTCCACGGACGGGCGGCCGGCGGGGCTGGGGATGCCCCACTCCTCCCGGGGGACGTCCCGGGCCACGTCGGGGTTGAGGGTGAAACTGAGCGTGACGATCCGGTCGACGGCGGCGGCGAGCTCCGGGGTCAGCTCGGTGCCGGGGCCGTCGACGACGGGCACGCCGTCCTCGGACAGGGACGCCGCCGCCTCGAGGCGGACGCCGGCCGCGGCCTGCAACCCGGCCGCCAGCGGCTCATACCGGTCGCCGGCCAGGAGGGCGAGGTAGGCGGCGCACATCCGGGACGCCCCGCCGTCGTATTCACAGACGAAGAGGACGCGGGGACGCCCTCCTCGCGCCTCGGTCACCCTCGGCCCGCCCCTTGGGAAGCCCCTCGGCCCGCCCCTTGGGAAGCTCCCGGCCGGCCGACGGGCCGTCTCCGCCCGGTCACGCCTCCTCGGCCGCCCGGGACGGACGCCGGCTCCGGAGGAGGGCCTTGGCCAGCAGATCGACCGTCCGGTGGACGATCGGGTCGCCGGGGAACTCGTTCACGAGGGCGACCGCCCGCCCGTAGGCGCCCTCCAACGTCCGGGACCGGCCGGCCGCCTCGGCCAGCACCTCGGCCATGGCCACCCGCTCGGCCACCCCCTCGGTGAGGAGGGCCAGCGCCAGCCCGAACAACCACGCCGCCTGGCCGCCGATGTCGGAGTCGGGCGGCTTCGACCAGTGCGGGGTGAGGTCGACGGTCCCGGCCCCCGCCGCGGCCGGACCGGGTGAGGCCGACGAAACCGGCGACGGCGCCGGTGTCGGGTCGGCCAGGACCGCTCCGTCTGATTGGCCGCCTCTGGCGGCGGCGCCTTTGCCGGGCTCCGCGCCCCGGCCGGGCAATGGCGCCAACGTCGTCACGGAGCGGCCACCGCCTCATGGACTATCGATGCGGCGGACGCCGAGGCGGTGACGGCCCCGACGGTCTCGACCCGTTCGGCCGCGTCGAGACCGAGATCGAACTCCGGTGTCACCAGTTCGACCGGAATTTTGAACAGCCGCTCGATGTGGTCCGGGACGTCGCCGCGCAGCCATTGCGACGGCCCGACCGCCAGCGTCGAGAGGATCAAGGCGTCGAACGACCGACGCCGCAGTACCGCGCCGATGGCCACCACAGGGCTGGGATCACCGACCTCGCCGACCACATCCGCCCCGAGGGCCCGGAACCGTTCGAGCGCAGTATCGAGACGGCGACGCGCCACGGCGGCGGCGTCAGCCGGCGTCCAGCGCACCGGTCCATGGGCCCTCGTCGCCGGCACGAGGAGGAAGAACTCGCTCGGACCGGCATCGATACAGGCTCTGATCTTGTCGGCCAGCTCTGGCTGCCTCAGCGTCTGATTGGCCACCACGAGGTAGTGGCGCATCCCAACTCCCCCTGTGTGTCCGGGCCCCCCTCGTCAGTAGCGACGACATCGTAGGCGCGACTAGGGGTGCTGAACAGTTACCTGGCGCATTACCTGTCAGTTTTCGTCTGATCCAATGCGACTACGTGGATCGCCGGACGAGATGTGGTAGGCGGTGACGTGCCACGCCGGGCCGATCCGCTCCAGCAGCATCTCGTCGACCACGCTGTCGCCGGAGTGCAGTTCGAGTCGGGCCACGACCCGCGCCACCGGCCCGTTGACGTCGACCTGCTGCGGATGGACGGCCCTGACCAGCCCGGACAGGCCGTGCCCGTCGCCCCGGTAGGCGGCCACCTTGTCCCGGACGAACTGGTCCCGGGTGCGCCCGTCCCGCAGGTTGGGGCCGGAGAGGTTCCACAGGGTGGAGAAGTCGAGGCGGTCCCAGGCGTGCTCGTAGGCCACGGCGGTGTCGCCCGGGTTCGGCGCCCCGGCCTTCGCCACCGCCACCACCACCCAGGTCGACATGGCCAACGTGAACACCAACAGCAACAGAATGGGCACGATGGTGGGGGAAGGGTCGGCGGCCAGGACTGCCACGCCGATCAGGCTACGCCGCCCGGCCCGCCGGCGGGTCAGTCGGGCTCGGAAATCGGCGCCGGCCGGGTGGTGGCGCCCAGGCCGAGCTCCTCCCGCAGCTCCCGGTGCTCGGCCCCCAGGATGGCGAGGTCGGCCTCCACCGCGGCCAGCCGCGCCTCCAGGGCCGCCACCCGGTCGGAGGTCGCCGACGAGCTGCCGGAGGAGGACGGGCCGCCGGGAGCGGCGGGCCCGGCGGCGGTCAGGGGCCGGGCCTCCTCCCGCCATGCCACCTCGCGCCCCGCCGCGGCGTGCGCCGGGGCCCCGACATCGGGGTGGGCGTAGGCGCCGGCATCGACGGGGCCGCCCAGCAGTTGGGCGTACCGGGCCTCCTTCTGGCCCGCCTGGCGTTCGAGACGCACGACGAGCGGCTCGTCGCGGGCGGCCAGGCCCTCCAGGGCCTCCTCCAGCTCGGACAGCGAGGCGAAATCATGCATCCGTTCGGTTCGGGTGCGCAGCTCGCCGACCGTCTGCGGCCCCCGCAGCGCCAGGACGGCCAGGAGCGACACCTCGCCCCGGCTCAACCCGAGGGCGTCGTCGAGCACCTGGCGATGCTTGGGGACCCGGGCCCCCGGCGTGTGGATCACCCGGGCCAGGCCTCGCTGGCGCAGCTCGGTCAGCGTGACCCGCACCGTGCTGTTGTCGTAGGCCACGATCGGGTTCCGGTTCGACAGCTGGTTGCAGGCCGCCACCAGCGCGTTCTCGGTCAGCGGGTAGCTGTCGGGGGTCGTGAACTGCTTCTCCACCAGGCAGGCCACGACCCGCAGCTCTTCGGGAGTGAGGGGCTCCATCGGGCCAGATTATGGTGCGCAGCATGGCGGCGACCCTCGTGACCAACGTGGTGCGGGGCCGGCAGGCGCCCGACCGGCTCCTGCTGCTCATCCACGGCAAGGGCGCCGACGAGCACGATCTCGAGGCGCTCGTCCCCTACCTCGACCCCGAGGGCCGGTTCCTCACCGTGCTGCCCCGGGCGCCGATCCCGTTCATGTCGGGCTGGCAGTGGTACGAGACGGTCGGGATCCCGAAGGGCGGGCCCGAATTCCTGTCCTCGGTCGACGCCCTCGACGACCTCCTCGACTCGGCCTGTGCCGAGCACGGCTTCGAGCGGTCGCAGGCCATCGTGGCCGGCTTCTCCCAGGGCTGCGCCCTCACGCTGGCCCTGGGCCTGCGCCGCAGCGACCGCCCCCGGCCCCGGCCGGCGGGCCTGATCGGTATGAGCGGCTTCCTGCCCGAGCCGGACGGGCTGGAGTACGACTTCGCCGCCGCCCCGCCCGTCCTCGTCCAGCACGGCACGAACGACGCGGTGATCCCCGTGCAGCAGGGTCGGCGGACGGTCGCCCGGCTCGGGGCCGCCGGGGTGCCGGTCGTCTACCGGGAGTACCCGATGGCCCACGAGGTGTCGCTGGAGAGCGTCCAGGATTCGGTGGCCTGGCTGGCGCTGGTGTTCTCCGGGGAGCGGCCGACGGAGCCGGTTCCGGCCTTCGAGGGCGCCGGCGACCTCTGAGCGGAGCGGGGCCGCCCCGCCGGGAGCGGGCGGCTCCGCCCAGCGATCAGACGGCCGTGGTGCCGCGCCGGCCGCCGTCGGGCTTGCGCTGCTTCTGGGGGAGGAGCGCCCGGAGGCTCTTGTCGGGCCGCCCGATGAGATAGCCGGCGACGCCGCCGAGGAGGGCGCAACCGAAGATCACCCAGATGAGCCGGATGTTGATCGAGAACAGCAACAGGTGGACGTTGACGCCCTGGGCGTTCTGGAGCACGAAGGTGATGAAGATGATGGCGATCGCCGTCAGCTGCGCCACCTTGACCAGCCGGTCCCGCTGACGCTGCTCCATCTGCATGAGCTGCGACCGCAGCCAGGCCACCCGGGGCATGTCGGGGCTGAGCGCCCGCTGGGCGTTGGTGGCGGCGAGGACGGAGTCGTCGGCCGGGACGCTCGGGTCGACGATCGGGATGTCGTCCTTCTTCGCCCGGCTGGCGGCCCGGCCCCGTGAGCGGGCCGAGTTGATCCGGGCCCGGGCCGTGGCCCCGGCCGCGCTGGCCTCCGAGGTCCGGGCCCGCCGCCGCGCCGTGGATGCGCCCCCGGTCTTGGCGCTGCTGGCGCCGGTCCCCGTCCCGGCGCTGCTGGCGGTGGTACCCGTCTTGGCGCCTCTGCCGTTGGTACCCGCCGTGGCGCGACTGCTGCCGGTCCCGCTCTGACTACTGGATCCACTCCTGGTGGCCACTGCTGCCTCCTCGCCCACCTGCCGGCGCTTCCGGCGCCGGCGGCGCCTGTTGCGGGGGGTGTACCCGGAGTTCACGACCTGGTAATCGCTCCCGGACCGCCGACGGCCGGGAGTGGGGGCGTCAGCGGATGCCGATGCGGCCCGGGGTGCCTTCGACGGTGTGGCCGATCACGGCCGCGGCGGGGGTGCCGCGGCGACCGAGGGCGGCGACGAGGGCGCCGGCCCGGCTGGGGTCGACGGCCAGCAGCAGCCCGCCGGAGGTCTGGGCGTCGGCCAGGAGCAGCTGCTCGTCGGGCGAGAGCCCGGCCCAGTCGACGTCGGGGTCGACGAAGGCGTGGTTGCGCTGCGTGCCACCGGCCACCATGCCGGCGGCGAGCAGGTCCCGCACGCCGTCGATCACCGGCACCCGGGTCGGGTCGAGGCGGGCCGACAGCCCCGACGCGACCAGCATCTCCCGGAGATGGCCCAGCAGCCCGAAGCCGGTCACGTCGGTGGCGGCGTTGACGCCCACTTCCAGGGCGGCGTCGCGGGCGCCCTCGTTGAGGGTGGTCATCAGCCGGACGGCCTCCGCCATGAGGGCCGGCGGCGCCTGGTCCCGCTTCAAGGCGGTGGAGATGATCCCGAGCCCGAGCGGCTTGGTGAGCACGAGGGCGTCGCCGGGCCGGGCGCCGGCGTTGGTCAGCACCGCCCGGGGGTCGACCGTGCCGACCACCGCCATCCCGTACTTCGGCTCGGCGTCGTCGATGGAGTGGCCTCCGACGACGAGGGCGCCGGCCCCCCGGGCGGCGGCGGCACCGCCGTCGATGATCCGGGCCAGCATCTCGAACGGAAGGCCCTCCCGGGGCCAGCCCACGAGGTTGAGGCACATCAGCGGGGTGGCGCCCATGGCGTAGATGTCGGAGAGGGCGTTGGTGGCGGCCACCCGTCCGAAGTCGTAGGGGTCGTCGACGATGGGCGTGAAGAAGTCGGCGGTGAAGACGATGGCGAGGTCGTCGCGGACCCGGTAGACGGCGGCGTCGTCGGCGGTGTCGAGCCCGACGAGCAGGTTGGGGTCGCCGGGCGGGTCGAGGCCCTGCACGAGGCCCAGCACGGTCCGCAGTTCCGCCGGCGAGAGCTTGCAGGCGCAGCCCGCGCCGTGGGAGAAGCGGGTGAGGCGGAAGTCTTCCCCAGGGAGCTGAGCAGGCTCGAGCACGTCAGGATCGTAGCGAGGAGCCCCCGCCAGCGGCGCTGACCCCGTCCGCCGGTGTGCTGCGGCCGGGATCCGGCCGGGGGTGCCGGATCAGGGCCGGCAGTCGGCGACGGTGAAGCTGGTCGAGCCGGACTCGGCCGTGCCGGACGGGCCGGTGGCGGTGGCCCGCACCGATCCGGAGCCGGAGTCGTAGCCGAAGGCGGAGCCGTTGAGGGTGGCCATCCACCGGCTGCCCGAGCCGCTGGCCGAGAGGCTGGTGGTGCGGTCGCCGACCTGGACCCGGAACGTCACGCCGTCGACCTTGCCGGTGGTGCCGGTGGAGATGGTGGCGCTCGTGGAATGGCCGCAGCCGCTCCGGTTGTCGATCGTGGACGGCGACACCGCCGGGGCGTACACGCCCGGCCGGGGCGGACGGGTGGTCGTGGTGGTCGTCGTCGTCGTGGTCGTCGCCGTGGCCCACGCCGGCCCGAAGACCAGGGCGGCGGCGGCGACGACACCGATCACAGCGAGGTGGAAGCGGCCCATACCGGACATCGTCGCACGCTCCGGAGCGAACTCCACTGCGGGCCGCCCGATACCCTGCGCTCGAACGACGACGACAGGCTCTGGAGGCGCTGGTCATGGCACGGATCGAGAAGGACTCGATGGGGGAGATCGCCGTCCCCGACGAGGCCTACTGGGGGGCGCAGACGCAGCGGGCGGTCGACAACTTCCCGATCTCGGGCCTGCGGCTGGAGCGGCGCATGATCTGGGCGCTGGCCCAGGTCAAGCAGGCGGCGGCGGCGATCAACGAGCGGCTCGGGCTGCTCGACCCGGAGCGGTCGGAGGCCATCCAGGAAGCGGCGGCCGAGGTGGCGTC
>JAUZEX010000284.1 GCA_030838815.1 Actinomycetota bacterium | reverse complement strand
CTCCAACCCGTCGAGATCGCCATGATGCCGGGGGCGGAGTTCTACTCGGTCTGGGGAGGCGAGACCCTCCCGAAGGTCCCTGTGGAGCGGCCGGTCGCCGCACACCAGCCGTTCTTTCCCGGCCCGGGGGGCAGCCGGTTCGGCATCGTCCGGTTCCCACCGGCATCGTCGGCCACGGAGGCTGAGCTGGACGAGGCGGCCGTCAACGCCCTCGTCGCTGACTGCGAGGCGAACCTTCCCGGCCTCATCGGGGCGTTCGATCCCGACGGCACGGGGATGCACACGACGAGCACCGTCGACTACGCCATCGTCCTCGAGGGCGAGCTGTATCTCGAACTGGACGACGGCGCCGAGGTGCCGCTCCCGGCCGGGACCTGCGTGGTGCAGAACGGGACCCACCACGCCTGGCGCAACCGGGGCTCCGTCCCGGCCGTTTTGGCCTATGTCAGCCTGGGCGCGCCGACGTAGTCCGGAGGCGGGACATCACCAGCTCCGTGTGCTCGGCGAGCACGGCCTTCGGGTCCCGACCGGCGAGCGCGGCGCCGCGTGTCGCCTTCATCTGGGCCAGCAGGATGATCTCGTGGGCCAGGAGCCGCTCGTCGACCGGCCTGAACTCCTCGGCGGCGACGCCGGCCCGGATCAGGTCGGCCAGGAAGTCGGCGAACTCGGCCTCTTGGGCGATGTAGCGTTTCTGGGCTTCCTTTGGGAGCGAGGGAAAGTCGCGATAGGAAACCCGCAGCGCCTCGGCCGAGTCCCAGCACATCTCCCAGTACGCGGCCATGGCCGCTTGCAGCTTGGCGCCGATCCCACGCTCCCGGCCCGACTCGGCCACCATGCGGTCCAGGATGCCCTCGTTGATGTCGTCGAGTGCCATCTCCAGCAGGTCGGTCTTGGTCCGAATGTACCGGTAGAGGCCACCGGTGCTGATTCCCGCCCGTTCGGCCACGGTGTTCACGGACAGCACCTCGAAGCCGACCTCCTGGATCAGCTCCCGCGCCGCCTGCCCGACCTGCCGCCGGCGTTCTGCGACGCGTTCGGCTTGCGATGGGCGTCGTTTCCGACTTCCCGGGGATTCGGACTGTTCCGCCAACCTGGGCCACCGCCTTGCTCACCGACCGTAGGACGAAGGCTACGGTGCGCACGACTCGAGCTCCAATTTCGGAAGGCGCAGTGGCTGGCGTGCACGAGCTAAGGGAGAGATCGTGGGGCGTTTGATCCTGGCCCGGCATATTGGGGTCATGCTGGTCTTGGCGGTGGGGGGCAGCGTGGCGGGGTCTACGGCTGGCGCACCTGGCTCGACCCCTGCGGTTCCCGACTTCCTGCGCTATGACCGGCCGGCAACGTTCAGTGCCGTTGCCGAGCAGGTGTCCGTCCCGATGCGCGACGGGGTCGGCCTGCGCTGCGCGCTGCGCCGCCCGGGCCGGGACGCCACACCGGCCGAGGGTCGCTTCCCCGGGCTGGTCACGAATTTCTTCGCCTACCGCGCCCTCCAGGAGGCCTCGTTCGGGGACGAGGCGAGCTGGTTCAGCGAGCGGGGCTACGTGACCCTGATGTGCTCACCGCGCGGGTCGGGTGGGAGCCCCGGGCACTGGCGGCCGTTCCGGGCCCAGGAGCAGCGCGACAACTACGACCTCATCGAGTGGCTGGCCGCCCAGCCGTGGAGCACGGGCAAGGTGGGCCAGACCGGAGCGAGCTACGGGGGCATCAGCACCTACCGGGCCGTCGCCGCCCGGCCGCCGCACCTGACCGCCGCGGCCCCGATCGTCTCCTACTCACGCCTTTACGACGAGATCGTGTACCCCGGTGGGATCCGGGGCAGCATCCTGCGCTGGTGGCCGAGCTTCACCTGGGCCACCGCCATCCCCGGAGAGGGCCCCGCCGGCATCCTCGGCGGGTTCGCCGACTCGGTCGCCTTCGAACGCGATGCCGCAGCTCACCCAACCTACGACGACTACTGGCGGGAGGCCGACATCGACACCGCGGCCGTCGATGCCAGCCAGATCCCGGTGCTCGGCCTCGGCGGTTGGCACGACCTATTCCCCCGGGGGATGGTGGCGAACTACGAGGCGGCCCGCGACCAGAGCTGGCTGGTGATGTTCCCCTGGGCCCACAGCGACGTCGTCCCCGGTAACCCCAACTACGGACCGGCCGACAACGCCCTCCTCGCTTGGTTCGACCACTGGCTCCTCGACCTTCCCGGCGCGCCGTTGCCCAGCAGCCGGGTGACCAGCTGGGAGCTACCGAAGCGGCGCGGTCGCTGGGTGGCGCTGCCCGACTACCCGGCGGCGCCGTCACCCGAGACCCTGTTCCTCAACGCCGACGGCACCCTGGCCGGCCGGGCGAGGACGGCGGGGGCGGTCACCTACACCGTCAACCCGTTCGACACCGGCTGCGCCTGTGCCGACCATGGAATGTCCACGTATCCCGACGACCCCGCGAACGACCAGCAAGCCGCCGACCAGGCCCGCACCCATTTCGACTCCGCCGCCCTGGCCCACGACACCGTCATCGCCGGGGCGCCGCTCGCCCACCTGCGTGCCTCCCTCTCCGCCTCCGATGGGAACCTTGTCGTCCGCCTCGAGGATGTCGCCGCCGACGGCGCGTCGGCGATCATCACCACCGGGTGGCTTCGGGCCAGCCACCGGCAATCCCACGAACACCCCGAAGCCCTGCATCCCGGTCAGACCTACGATTACGACGTCCACCTCTGGCCGACCCACTGGCGGGTCGCCGCCGGCCACCATCTTCGGGTCTCCCTCAGCAGCGGAGACGTTGCGGCCATCGAACCCAATGCGCCCCCGGGTACGGTCACGATCCTGACGGGGACGGGGGGATCAGTCGTCGAGTTGCCCGTCGCATCGTCCTGAATCGGCAGCCGCGGACCAGAAGCGCCGGCAACCCGCGTCGCTACAGGCTGGTGTAACCCCCTTCGACGACGAGGGCTGTGCCGGTGATGAACGCCGAATCGTCGCTGGCGAGGAAGACCGCCGCCTCGGGTGGCGTCATGCCCGATGACCAGGATTTTGGGTGGGTCGGAATCGGCGTCGACGTCCACGACGACCAGGGCGTGGTCGACGGCATGGCTGATATCGAGATCCGCGATCCCGTGACGGCGGGCGGACTGGTGGATCTCCACACCAGCTTCTTATAAATACGGAATGATTTCGCAGGGAAGGGGCGAGTCGCTGGACGGGACTCAGGAAGCACCGGACCAACGGACTATCGGTCCGCTGGCACAGGAAAGAGTCGCAAGGAGGTCTCCTCACAACGGGACGGCCTCGGTGAGGATGTGGTGGTCGCGACTGCGACCGAGTGCCGTGTGT
>JAUZEX010000275.1 GCA_030838815.1 Actinomycetota bacterium | reverse complement strand
GGTCAACGATCCGCAGGTACCCGTCACCGTCGACCTGGCCCACGTCACCGGTGTGGAGCCAGCCGTCGGCGTCGATCGTCTCCGCCGTGCGTTCCGGATCGTCCTTGTAGCCGCACATCGTCTGCGGGCCGCGGAGCAGCGCTTCGCCGTCGTCGGCCAGCTGGAGGGCGATGCCGGGCAGCGGCGGGCCGACGGTGCCGAGCTTGGCCCGCCCGGGCGGGTTGGCGGTGGCGATAGCCAGCTCTGACATCCCCCACACCTCACACACCGGGACGCCGATGGCATGGAAGAACTCGAGCACCTCGACGGGGATGGGCGACGCCCCCACGATGTGGATCTCGGCCTGGTCGATCCCGAGCCGCTCCCGGATGGGGGCGAAGACGGCGGTATCGGCCACGGCGTAGTCGGCGGCGAGGTCGGCGTCGACGGGCTCGCCGGCCTGTTCGGTCTTCACCTTGCGCAGGCCGGTCTCGAGTGCCTGGGCCACCCACGCCCGCCGCTCGGGGTCGCTCTCGGCCGAGAAGCCGGCCTCGACGGCGGCCTTGAACTTCTCCCAGATCCTGGGAACGGCGACCCAGAACGTCGGCCGCACCTCGGGGAGGACAGCGGCCAGGTCACGGGGGTTGGGGAGGCAGGTGACGGTATGGCCGAACATGATCTGCTGATACTGGCCCAGGAGCCGGTCGGCGATGTGGGCCGACGGCAACCAGGACAGGATCCGTCCGCCGGGGCGGATGTCGAAGATGGCGTGGAGGCTCCGCCACTGGTTGATGATGGCGTCGTGGCTCAGCTGGACGCACTTGGGCGGGCCGGTCGTCCCCGACGTGTAGATCAAGGTGAGGAGGTCGCCCGGCTTGACCGCCCGCCACGCCGCCTCGAAGTCGAAGGCGGCGTCGCCGCCCTGCTCGAGCTCGTCGAACGTCATGACGTTGGCGGGCAGGCCGCCGGCCGGTGCGTCCACGACGGCGACCGTGTCGAGCCCCGCCCCGTTGGCCTGCACGGCCAGGACGGTGTCGAGGAACTGCGCCTCGGTCACCACGACCCGGCAGCCGGAGTTGCGGACGACGTAGTCGAGCTGATCGACGGACGACGTGTTGTAGAGCGAGAACGGCACCGCGCCGAGATGCATGGCGCCGGCGTCGACGAAGTGGAACTCGGGCCGGTTCGTCAGCATGATCGCCACCGCGTCGCCGGGGCGGACGCCGAGCGCGGCGAGGCCGGCGGCGACGCGCCGGACGCGGCCGGCGTACTCCGCCCAGGTGACCACCATGCCGTCGCCCGGGGTCCGCAGCGCCACCGCATCGCGCCGTTCAGCGGCGGAGAGCTGGAAGGCTTCGCACATCGTGGTGGCATCGAGGGCGGCGACGGAGCGGACGTCGCGAGGCATCGTGATGGTTCCCATGGGTTCTCCCCGTTTCAGCGGCGGGCCGCATTTGGGGGCTTCACCTGCCTCCCCCAACGTCTACACGCCGATCGTACGAAGTCCCCGCCCACCGCCGATGTCGCAAATTACGACAGAGGGGGCCCGGCCGGGCGGCCAATACTGCGAGTCACTTCTTCCGGACGATCAGGAGAGAACCATGACCAACAACCACCCCAACGTCGTTGCCGTACGCGAGGCCTTCGAAGCCGCCGACCGCGGCGACGCCAGCAAGATCGTCGACCTCTTCTCCGACGACTTCACCGTCGCCGCCTGGAAGATCGAGGGTGGCCAACGCCTCCTCAACAAGGGCGAGTACTTCCAGGCCATGGCCATCGTGGGGAAGCTCGACGTGTGCAAGACCGAGCTGGTCGACGCCCACACCATCGGCGACGACATCGTGGCCGGCGTCTTCCGCTGCGACCGGCAGCTCGGCGACATCAAGACCGTGACCGACATCCTGATTGCGTTCCGGTTCAAGGACGGCAAGGTCGACCGCGCCGCCGAGGTCTGCTCTCTCGACTTCGAGAAGTTCTGGGCCGCCACCGGGATCACCGAATAGGTTTCCGGTCCGGACGGGCCGGTCGTCTCGCCGGCGGCCGGCCCGTCCGCCGCAACCCCGCCCAAACGATGCCATCAGGGGAGGACACAGGATGCAGGACCACGCCCGGCGCTTCGCCGCGCTGGGCTACGTGGCCCGGTCGAACGTGCATCCCCGGGAGCGGCCGGACCGCTTCCTGCGGGCCGTGTGGGCATCCGCCCTCTCGGGCGCCGGGCCCGTCGGAGCGCTGGCGACGGGGGCCGCCCGCTACCCGTCGGCGCCGGCCGTGGTCGACGATCGGGGCTCGGTCACCTACCGGGAGCTCTGGGGCCGGAGTGCGACGCTCACCGCCGGGCTCCGGGCCGCCGGAGCCGGGCCGGGGACGGTCGTCGGGCTCCTGGCCCGCAACACCCGCTTCTTCGTCGAGGCCCTCGTTGGCGCGGCCGGCACGGGCGCCGACGTCGTGCTGCTCAACACCGGCTTCGCCTCCGCGGAACTCGCCGCCGTCGTCGGCGCCGAACGGATCGACATCCTCCTGCACGACGAGGACCTCTCCTCCCTCGCCGAACGATCGGGCGTCCGACTCCGGTTGGCCGAAGACGCGACCGACCGGCTCGGCGGGCAGCCCGGAGGACGGGCCTGGATGGCGGCCCCTCGGTCGGGGCGGATCGTCATCCTGACCTCAGGGACGACCGGGCGAGCGAAGGGTGCCGCCCGACGGTCGGGGCCCGGGGCGCTCGAGGGCGCGGCGGCGGTATTGCAGCGCATCCCGCTCCGGGTCCGCGACACCCAGGTCGTCGCCGCCCCGATGTTCCATGCCTGGGGCCTCCTGCACCTCCTGCTCGGCCTGTCCCGGTCAGCGACGACCGTGGTCCAGCCGCACTTCGACGCCGGCGCGATGCTCGAGGCCGTCGAGGCCCACCGGGCCCGGGTACTCGTCGTCGTCCCGGTCATGCTCCGGCGCGTGTTGGCGCTCGGCCCCGAACGGCTCGTGACCGTCGATCTCTCGTCGGTCGACGTCATCGCCTCCAGCGGCTCCGCCCTCGGTGCGGACCTCGCCGCCGGCGTCCTGCGCCGCTTCGGGCCGGTGCTCTACAACGTCTACGGCTCGACCGAAGTGGCGCTGGCCACGGTCGCCACCCCGGACGATCTGAGCTGGGCCCCGGCGACAGCGGGGCGGGTCGCTTTCGGGTCCCGGGTCGAGGTCGTCGACGAGGCCGGCCAACCGGTACCGGCCGGCATCACCGGCCGTATCTTCGTCGGCAGCGCGATGGGCTTCGAGGGGTACACGTCCGGCGGCGACAAGGAACGCCTGCGGGGGCTCGTCGCCTCCGGCGACGTCGGCCACTTCGACGCCCGGGGACGGCTGTTCGTCGACGGCCGGGAGGACGACATGATCGTCTCCGGCGGCGAGAACGTGTTCCCCGGCGAGGTGGAGGACGTGCTGTCCCTCCATCCCGGCATCGCCGACGTGGCGGTGACCGGCGTCGACGACGACGAGTTCGGCCAGGCGCTCGCCGCCTTCGTCGTGCGCCGGCCGGGCGCCGCGCTATCGGTGGACGACGTGCGCGATCACGTGCGCCGTTCACTGGCCCGCTTCAAGGTCCCCCGCCGCGTCGTCTTCGTCGACGATCTGCCCCGCACGGCCACGGGCAAGGTCGTGAAGCGCTTGCTGGCCTGACGACGTGGCAGAGTCTGCGGCCATGACCGCCGCCACGAACCTGCTCGTCCGCGAGGCAGGCAAGCACATGGACCGCTTCAGCCGGGTGCCGGGCTACTCCGTCGCCCTGGAGGCCCTCATCCGGACGGAGGCGCTGACGACGACGGTGCTCGAGCACCAGCACCGCCTGCTGGCCCACCTCGTCGGCCGGACCACCGAAGCGGAACGGCGCCAACGGCGGGAGCGGGACGCCCGGCGGGAGCGGCGCAGCGCCGCAACAGGGTCTCGGGAGACGGACGGCCGCGATCCGGTGGCCTTCTGGCACGAGGGCGGCACCGGGCCGGTGCTCCTCCTCCTCAACGGCTGGACCGCCTCCGGCCTCGTCTGGCCGGCAGAGTGGGTGGCCCGGCTGGAACGCCGCTTCCGGGTCGTCCGGATCGACAACCGGGGCACCGGCTGGTCCCGCACCGCCCCGGCGCCGTTCACCATCGGCGACCTGGCGGAGGACGCCGCCGAAGTACTGCGGGCCATCGGAGGCGCGCCGGCAACGGTGGTCGGCCACTCGATGGGCGGCCTCATCGCCCAGGAGATGGCGCTCCGCTCCCCCGACCTCGTGACCGGGCTGGTGCTCGTCGCCACCCGTCCGCCGGCGCCGCACCACATCCCCGCCCCGCCGCCCGTCCTCGAGCGGGAGCTGGGGCGCCTGCTCGGTGTCCCGCCCCGGGGCCAGCCGCTCGACGGATACTTCCGAACGCTGTGGGAGCCGCAGTGCGCCCCTGGCTTCGCTGACCGGCACCCGGAGCGGCTCGCCGAGCTGATCGCCCAGGTCCTCCAACGTCCCGCCCCCCGGGCCGCCGTCGTCCACCAGCTGCGGGCGATCGCGGCGTGGACGGCCACCGGCCCCCTGGCGTCGATCACGGCGCCGACCGTCGTCGTCCACGGCGAGCTCGACGAGCTCATGCCGGTCGGCAACGGGATGCGCCTGGCCCGTCTCCTCCCCGACGCCCGCTATGTCGAACTTCCCGGTGTCGGGCACCTCGTCCCGCTCGAGGCGCCGGGCCGGCTGGCCGACGCCATCGAGGCCGGGACCGGGGCTGAGCGTTAGGTCTTGCGGAGCGTCCTCACGACGAGCCACACGATCACAAGGAAGATGAGCACCCCGCTGAATCCGGTGAACAAGGTGTCGTTGTTCGCGAGGACAAACATGGGTCTCTCCTGTCGTCTGACCCGCGTGGTCGAACCTGGCTGTACCCGGCGCCGGGCCGATCCATTCACCTGGCCCAGACGACCGCCGGTCGATCAGCGGCTACCCGGCGACCTCGACGCGGCAGATCGCGGCGTCCTGAGCGACGCTGTCGCCGACCTTCACCCCCAGGTCCCGCACCATTCCGTCGATGGGGGCGTGGACGGCGTTCTCCATCTTCATGGCCTCCACGACGGCGACGACGTCGCCGGCGGAGACGGGCTGGCCCTCCTCGACCGCCACCCGGACGATCCTCCCCTGCATCGGTGAGACGACGGCGCCGCCCCGGGCGGGGCCGACGCCGGTGCCGGACGACCGGGCGCGGATCCCGGCCAACACCGAAGCGGCGCTCGTGCCCTCGAGGAGGGCCAGGCCGGGCAGGCTGACGAGGAGAGGGCGGCCACCGATCTGCACCGCCACCGAGGCCGGGACCTCGTCGTCGGTCCCGGATTCAGCCGCGCCGGCGGCGGTCCCGGCCTCCGGCAGGAAGCCGTCGTCGATCCAGCGGGTGTGGATGGCGAACGAGCGGCCGTCGCCGACGAAGTCCGGATGGTCGACGACCTGGCGGTGGAAGGGCACCACGGTCGGCAGGCCTTCGATGCGGACCTCGGCCAGCGCCCGCCGGGCCCGGGCCAGGGCGTGGTCGCGGTCGCGCCCGGTCACGATCAGCTTGGCCAGCAGCGAGTCGAACTGGCCGCCGACCACGGAGCCCACCTCCACGCCGCTGTCCACCCGGACGCCGGGGCCGGCGGGAAGGTCGAAGCGCGTCACGGTGCCGGGAGCGGGCAGGAAGCGGCGCTGCGGGTCCTCGCAGTTGAGCCGGAACTCGATGGCGTGACCCCGCGCCGGCGGCTCGGCGGGCAGCGCCAGCGCTTCGCCGGCGGCGATGCGGAACTGTTCGGCCACGAGGTCGAGGCCGGTGGTCTCCTCCGTCACCGGGTGCTCGACCTGGAGGCGGGTGTTGACTTCCAGGAACGACACGGTGCCGTCCTCGCCGACGAGGTACTCGACGGTGCCGGCGCCCCGGTAGCCGACCTCCCGGCAGATAGCGGCCGCCGACTCGTGGACCGAACGGCGCTGCTCGGGGGTGAGGAACGGCGCCGGAGCCTCCTCCACCAGCTTCTGGTGCCGGCGCTGCAGCGAACAGTCGCGGGTGCCGACCACCGCCACCGTGCCGTGCTCGTCGGCCAGCACCTGGGCCTCGACGTGCCGGGCCCGGGCCAGGTAGCGCTCCACGAAGCACTCCCCCCGTCCGAAGGCCAGCTCGGCTTCCCGCACGGCGGAATCGAACAGCTCGGGAATGTCGTCCATGCGGTGCACGATCTTGATGCCCCGGCCGCCGCCGCCGAGGGCGGCCTTGATGGCGACCGGCAGTCCGTGGCGGCCGGCGAACTCCTCCACCTCGCCCGCGTCGCTGACGGGTCGGTCGGTGCCGGCCACCATCGGGGCGCCCACCCGCCGGGCCACCGCCCGGGCCGAGACCTTGTCGCCCAGGGCCCGCATGGCCGACGGCGGCGGGCCGATCCAGGTGAGGCCGGCGGCGATGACCGCGTCGGCGAAGTCGGCGTTCTCGGACAGGAAGCCGTAGCCGGGGTGCAGGGCGTCGGCCCCCGCCGCAGCGGCGACGGCCAGCAGCGCTGCGCCGTTGAGGTACGTCTCGGCCGCCGTGGCGCCCGGGAGGCGGTGTGCCTCGTCGGCCAGCCGCGTGTGCGGCGCCCCCTCATCGGGATCGGCGTAGCAGGCGACGCTGCGCAGGCCGGCGTCCCGGCAGGCCCGGATCACCCGGACGGCGATCTCGCCCCGGTTGGCCACCAGCACCGCTCGAAGCGGATTCCTGCCCACGGCCGCCACCAAACCCCCTTGTGTCATCGGGCTTCCCCGGGAGAAACGCCGGCCCCGTCGGGTGCATCGCCGGCATCGCCCGCCCCGCCCGGCCGTCCGGCCCGTTCGATCACCTGGCGGGCGAGGCGGGTGTGGACGGCGTCGACCATGCGGCCGTCGACCACGGCCACCCCGCTGGCCGCCGCCTCCAGCACCCGCCGGGCGGCGGCCACCTCGGCGGCGCTCGGCGTGAAGGTGGCGTGGGCGAGGGCGACCTGGCGGGGATGGACGCAGATCTTCCCGGCGTAGCCGAGGTCGCGGCCCTGTTCGGCGTCAGCGGTGAAGGCGGCGTCGTCCTCCACCGCCACCACGGCCTGGTCGATCACGGGCAGGCCGGCCAGCCGCCCCGCCACCACGACCTCGCTGCGGGCGTAGAGCACCTCCAGCCCGGTGGCGCTGTGCCGGCCTCCGATGTCGGCCAGGTAGTCCTCGGCGCCGAAGTAGGCGGCCACGGCGCCGGCGGCCAGCAGCTCCCGGGCCCGGGCCAGGCCCGCGGCGGACTCGATCCCGAGCAGGAGGCCGACCTCCCGGCCCGCTTCGCCGTTCAGGCGGTCGCCCACGGCCCGCACGACGTCGGCATCCTCGGCCTTGGGGAACACGAGGCCGGCGGCCGCACTCTGCCCGCAGGCGGCGACGTCGAGGTCGTGCCAGGGAGTCCCCGGCGGGTTCACCCGCACGAACACCGGGCTGCCGGCGCTGCCGAGGTCCGCCTCCGCCATCGCCTGGCGGGCGGCGTCCTTCTGCGCCTCGGCCACGGCGTCCTCGAGGTCGACGACCACGACGTCGGGCTTCCAGCGCGGCACCTTGGCCAGGAGCTCGAGCCGGTGGCCGGGGACGAAGAGGAGGCTGCGGAAGCTCAACGGACCTCGCGTTCCCGCCCGGTCACACCGGGCTCACGACGTGGTGGCGGCGGCCCGGCGTCCGCTCCCAGCCGTCGGCGGCGGCCAGCCGGGCGATGAGCTCGGCCCGCAGCCCGGCCGGCTCCACCACGGCGTCGACGACGAGCTCGCTGCCCATGCGGAGCAGGTTCAGCTCCGCCTCCTGCTCGGCGACCCGGGCCGCCACGTAGGCGGCTCGCTCGGCCGGATCCTCGATCTGGGCGATGCGGTTGGCGTACATGGCGTTGGCCGACGCCTCCGGGGCCATGGTGCCGATGGTGGCGGTGGGCAGGGCCAGGGTGGCGCGGGGCTCGAAGCCCGGGGCGCACATGGCGTAGTAGCCGGCGGCGTACGCCTTGCGGAGGACGACGGTGAAGCGCGGCACCTCGGCGCTGGCCATGGCCGTGATCATCTTGGCGCCGTGGCGGATGATCCCCTGCCGCTCCACCGCCACGCCGACCATGAAGCCGGGGACGTCCTGCAGGAAGAGGAGCGGGATGTTGAAGGCGTCGCACAGGGAGATGAACCGCGCCGCCTTGTCGGCCGAGTCGACGAAGATGGCGCCGCTGCGCACCGTTGGCTGGTTGGCCACGATGCCGATCACCCGGCCGTCGAGCCGGGCCAGGCCGGTCACGATCTCCTGCGCCCACCGGGCCTTGATCTCGAAGAACGAGCCGCCGTCGACGAGTCGGTCCACCACCTCGTGGACGTCGTAGGCGGCGTTGGGGTCGGTGGGGATCAGGCCGTCGGGCCAGTCGGCGACCGCCGGCGGGCACCCCTCGGTGTCGGACGGGCGCCCCCGGAACGAGTCGGGGAGGTAGCCGAACAGCAGCCGGACAGCGGCG
>JAUZEX010000270.1 GCA_030838815.1 Actinomycetota bacterium | reverse complement strand
AGAGCTTGAGCCCGTCCACCCGGAGTTCCGTGACCTGGGCCTCGAGCTGCTTGATGGCGGCGTCGGTGACGGGCGTGTCGACAGTGGCGTAGAGCAGGTAGCGCCCGGGGTAGCGGTCGCGCAGCTCGGCCATCCGGTAGGGATCGGTCACCCCGCCCCTGGTGAAGCCGAGATTGGGGAGGGCATGGATCACGGCCAGGTCGACTGGGCTCTCCGCGAACAGGGCATCGGTGAGGGCCTCCGGGTCGAAGTCGATGAGGAACTCGTGGTCGTCCAGGGCGTACTCCGGATTGGGTCCGGTGCACAGCCGGTGATAGGCGTGGACGGCCAGCAGTTGTTCCCGGTTCTCCGGGGTCTGGTTGGCGGGGGAAAGGTCGTACGGGTGCACCACGGCGTCGACGACCACGTGTTCTCCGAGCATGGCGCCATCGTAACAGACAAGCGTTTGTTTTTTTACAGACAATCGTTTGTTTCTACGCTAGGCTCCCTCCCATGGACTTCCGATTCAACGACGAACAGCAGCTCTGGTACGAGACGCTCCAGAACTTCATGGAGAAAGAGGTCGGGCGGGAGTACACCCGGGCCCACGACGAGAGCCGGGAGTTCCCCTACGAGGCGTACAAGAAGATGGCCGACCACGGCTGGCTCGGCCTGCTCATCCCCGAGGAGTACGGGGGCATGGCCGCCGACGCGGTTATGTTCGCCATCTTCTGCGAGTCGATCGCCAAGTTCAGCCTCGACACCGCGGCCTGCGTGATGACGGGGATGTTCACGGCCACCAATATCTGCCACCACGGCACGCCGGAGCAGAAGGCGCAGTACCTGCCGGGGTTCCTCTCCGGCGACGTCCGCTTCAGCATCTCGATCACCGAGCCGGACTCCGGCTCCGACGCCGCCTCCCTCAAGACCAGGGCCGTGGCCGACGGCGACGAGTGGGTCATCAACGGGAACAAGGTCTTTTCCTCCGGCGCCCACCTGCCCGGGAACGTCATCGCCCTCCTGGCCCGGACGGGCTCCGACAAGCACGCCGGCATCAGCCTGTTCCTCGTGCCCAACGACGCCCCCGGCGTCGAGCTGCGCAAGATGAACACCATCGTCCGGCGCAGCTTCGGCACGACCGAGATCTTCCTCACCGACGTCCGCATTCCGAGCGGGAATCTGATCGGCGAGGTGGGTCGAGGGTGGGATTACATCCGGGAGCACCTCGAAATGGAGCGCCTCAGCCTGGCCGCGTCCTACGTCGGCAACGCCCGCACCGCCCTCGACGACACCATCCGCTATACGAAGGGCCGGCACCAGTTCGGCCGGCCGATCTCGAAGTTCCAGGTTCTCCGGCACCGGATGGCCGAGGACGAGATCGTCGTCGAGGCGGCGCGGCTGCTGACCTATGCCGCGGCCACGAAGATCGCCCGGGGGGAACGGGCCGTCAAAGAGGTTTCCATGGCCAAGGTCAACGCCGCCGACGTCGCCTTCCGGGTCTCGTTCAACGGGATGCAGGCCCTCGGCGGGTACGCCCAGCTGCCGGAGTACGACATGGAGCGGTACTTCCGGGAGGCCAAGCATGCCATGGTCGGCGGCGGGACCCACGAGATCCAGAAGGGCATCATCGCCAAGGAAATGGGCCTCTGAGGCGGCGTGCTAACTAGCAGTTGTTCGAGGCAGCCGGTACAGTGGAGAGGCCCTCCCCCAAGCGCCGCCCGGGCGTCAAGCCAGTGAGGACGGACATGCCGCGAGAATCGGCCGCCAAGATCTACGAGGTCGCCACCCGTCTCTTCGGGGACCAGAGCTACCCGGCGACGTCGATGCGCGACATCAGCCAGGCGGTCGGGATCCTGCCCGGCAGCCTGTACTCCCACATCAGCGGCAAGGAGGCGCTGCTCTTCAGCATCGTCGAGAGCGGCGTGACCAAGTATCTGGAAGCGGTGGCGCCGGTCGCCGAGTCGCCGGAACCGGCCGACGTCCGGCTCCGGGCCGCCATCGCGGCCCACGTGACGGTGGTGGCCGAGAACATCCAGCTGACGCTGGTCGCCTTCCACCAGTGGAAGTACCTCGAAGACGCCAACCGCCGCCGCGTCATCGACATGCGCAACGCCTACGAGGACATGTTCACCCGGATCGTCCAGGACGGCATCGACACCGGCGTCTTCACCACCACCCACGACGCCCGCTTCTCGGTCCTGGCCGTCCTCGGCATGCTGAACTGGGTGCCGGAATGGTTCTCCCCCAACGGCAAGGCCAGCACCGAAGAGGTGGCCGAGGCGCTGGCCGACGTCGTGCTGTCCGGCCTCATGAGCCCGGTCCCGGCGGCGAAGGGGCGCAAGCCCCGCTCGCGCTGAGTCAGCGGCCGGGGCCCTCGAGGGCCTCGGCCAGCTCCGTGCGCCCGCCGATCCCCAGCTTCTCGTAGACGTGCTGGAGGTGGTTCTCGACCGTCCGTACGGCCACGAAGAGCTCTTCGGCGATCTGCTTGTTCGACCGGCCGCCGGCGGCCAGCAGGGCCACGTGACGCTCCGTGGGCGTGAGGTGGCTGCGGCGTTCGACGGCTTGGACGGCCGGTGTGGCCGCCCCTTCGCACCGGTCGAGGAGGCCGGCGGCCCGGTGCTCGGCCGCCGCCGCCTTCCGGGGTTCACCCGCTTGCCGCCACGACAGCGCGGCGTCGGCCGCCGCTTCGGCGGCCAGAAGGTCGGCACCCAAGGTGGCGAAGGCGGCGCTCACCCGCTCCAGCGCCGTCGGGTCGGAGGCGACGATCGCCCGGGCGTGGGTGGCCCGGGCGGGGGCGAGGTCACCCTCGAGTCCGGCCGTCACGGCCTCCAGCCGGTCGACCACCTCCGGCGCCCGGCCCAGGCGGGCGAGCGCGTGGAGCGAGGCCGCCTCCCCGACGAGGTCGCCGATGCGGCGCCCTTCGTCGGCTCCCTCCTGGAGCAGCCGGTGGGCCCGGGTGAGGTCCCCGGCCGCCACTGCCGTCCAGGCCCGGGCCTGGATCAGCTCGACCGGCTTGAACAGGGTCGGCGGGAGATCGAGGGCGTCGAGGGCGGCGAGGACTTCGCTGGCGGCGGCCGGCTCCCGGGCCAGGGCGAGGGCGAACACGAGGCCCAGCAACGATTCGCGGACGTAGTGGGGCCGGCCGAGCTGGCGGAACAGGGCTCCCGCCTCCCGGGCGTGGTGGGCGGCGGTCTGGACGTGGCCCCGGTCGCCGACCACGGTGGCCAGGTGCCAGGAGAAGAAGGCCTGCGCTTCGCCTGAGCCTTCGGTGACGCCGTGGTGGTACTGGGCGTTGGCCAGCACCTCGGCTTCTTCGAACCGGCCGGCGTGGGCCAGGGCCTCGCAGCGGAGATAGAGGTGGATCCAGGGGTACCAGTCGAGCGGCTGGCTGAGCGTGAGGTGGGCGGCGTGGCCACGGTCGGCCGTCTCCAGCGCCGCTCGGATCTGCCCCATCCGGCCGAAGCTGAACGAGCCGATCATGCACGCCCACACCAGACCACGGCCCGTCGCCCGGCGCAGCGGGCCCTCGGCCACCTCGGCCGCGGCCCGGGGGCCCTCGATGGCCAGGAGCGTGACCGCCCGGCGGGCGGTGATCTCGTCCCGCCACGTCGGATCTTCGATGGCCTCCTCCGCTGCCTCCGCCATCTGGAGGCCCTCTGCCATGCGGCCCATGTAGAGGGCGAGGCAGTCGAGATGGCTGACAGCGACCGCGCCCCGCTGGGCGTCGTCGCCGGCCCGGTCGGCCAGCACGGCCAGCTTCCGGTCGGCTTCCTCGGGGCGGCCCTGGAGGCAGGCCAGCTGGGCGGCCAGCAGTTCGGCGTCGAACTCGCCCCCGGCCTCGACCGCGGCGGCGGCCAGCCGTTCGGCCAGCGGGAAGTCGTAGCGCCACCGGGCCGTGGTGGCGGCGGCCAGCATGAGGGCGGGTTGCGCTCCTCCGCCGTCGAGGCGCCAGGTCGCCTCCCGCAGCGTGTCCTCCCGCCGGCGGGCGCCGGTGGCCTCCAGCGCCTCGGCCAGGGAGTGGGCGATCTCGGGGATGCGCATGGCCGGGATGCGGGCCCGCAGGACGTCGCCGTAGAGGGGGTGGGCCAGGCGCACCTCGACGCGGTGCCCGTCGATCCGGCTGATGAGGAGACCCTTGCGCTCCAACCCCTCGGCCAGGGCCGGATCGGCCAGCCGGCGGAGTTCGGCCGGACCCAGCGGTTCACCGAAGGACACGAGTTCCAGGAGCCGACGCTCTGCCGGTTCCAGGCTCCCGAGCCGGGCTTCGACGAGTTCGACGAGCCGCTCCGAGGGCCGCAGCGGGCCGACCAGGCGCCAAAGGCCGCCGTCGTCACACAGGCTGCCGTCGTGGAGGGCGCCGAGAATCAGCTCCCGCAGGAACATCACATTGCCCTCGCAACGGACGGCGAGATGGGCGATCGTGGCCCGGTCGACGGGTCCGCTCAGCGTTGCTTCGAGGAGCTGCTCGATGGCCCGGGCGTCGAGGCCGACGAGTTCGAGGCGCTCGACGATCCCGTCCTTCCACAGGGCCATGACAGGGTCGGGGGCCGGTTCGCCCGTCCGCAAGGTCAGGAGGACGAAGGCCCGTCCGGCGCTGCCGAGCTGCTGGACGAGCGTGGCCGAGGCGTCGTCGAGCAGATGGGCGTCGTCGACGAGGAGGACGAGCCGGCGGTTCCCGGCCCGCTCGACGAGCGCCGCCGCCGAGCGCCGCAGGAGGTCGGCGCGGTCGTCGACGCCGCCCATCTCACCGTGGTGACGGGCGGGGAGGAGGCCGGCCAGCGCGCCGAGCGGGAGCGCGGCCGCCGCCCGGGTCGCGGTCACCCGGGCCGTGAACAGCCCGGCGCTCTCGGCCAGGCGCAGCGCTTCGAGGGCCAGTCGGGTCTTGCCCACTCCGGCGGGGCCGGCGATGACGACGCCGGGCACATCGCCGGTCGTGATCAGGCGGCGCAACCGTTGCAGCTCCGCGCCGCGGCCGATCAGCGGCCACTCACCCCCCGGGTCCCCCCCCATGAGCCTCCAGTATGGCGCGTCGGCGGCCCCGAGGCCCGGCGCTGATTGCTCGCGCTACTTGACACGATCCGAGCCGCCATCCTAATGTTCGTTTGCTTTTGAACAATCGTTAGTTTCTGCCTTGCCGGGAACGACACGGAGGGATGTCCAGTGACGACGACCGATCGGCCCGGGGGGGCCTCGAAGACCAGCCAGGACGACGCCCTGCGGGCGGACGAGAATCTGGTGACACAGGCCGACGTCGACGCGTCGATCGCCAAGTACGGGCGCGACATCTACCACGACTTCGACATCGACGACCCGAAGTTCAACGAGCACTTCCACGACATCCTCGACGACATCGTCGAGAAGTGCCCAGTGGTCAAGAGCAACAAGGGCTCGGGCTACTACCTGGTGGCCCGCCAGCCGCTCGTCCGCCAGGTCGGGCAGGACTGGAAGACCTTCTCCAGCGCCCAGGGCTACCAGCCCGACCGGCCCGAAGGACTCCCGTACCTGCTTCCGGAGGAGTGTGACCCCCCGATCCACGACGCCTGGCGCCACGCCCTGAACCCGTTCATGAGCCCCGGGGCCGTTGCCGGCTACGAGCCGGTCATCCGCCAGGACTGCAACACGCTCATCGACATGTTCATCGACCGCGGCGAGTGCGAGTGGGTGAGTGAGTTCGGGGCCAAGCTGCCCGGCTGGGCCTTCTTCAAGAACGTCATGGGCGTGCCCATCGACGACCTCGACAAGCTGGTGGAGAGCGTCGAGCGCGGGACGTTCGAGCCGCCCGAGGAGCGCCCGAAGTACTTCGCCTACATCTTCGAGTACCTCGGCAACTACCTCGCCGACCGGGCCAAGGGCCCGTCCAAGGGCGAGATGGTCGACCTCATCGCCGCCGGCGTGAAGTACGAGGACGGCGAGATGGCCCCCTGGGAGGACCGCCTGAGCGTCCTCGTCGACATGGTTTTCGGGGGCATCGCCACCACGACCTACGTCATGGCCGATGGGATGCGTTACTTGGCCGAGAACCCCGACCAGCGCAAGCGCCTGGTCGAGCAGCCCGAGCTGATCCCCCGGGCCGTCGAGGAGTTCGCCCGGGTCTTCCCGCCGGTGGTGGCCCTCGGCCGCACCTGCACCCGGGACGTCGAGGTGGCCGGCACGCAGATGAAGAAGGACGACTTCGTCTTCCTGTGCTACGCCGGCTCGTCCCGCGACCCCCGGGTCGTCGAGAACCCGACCACGATCGACATCGAGCGCGAGACCGTGCTCCATTCGGCCTTCGGCGTCGGCCCGCACCGCTGCATCGGATCCAACCTGGCCCGGGTCGAGCTGCGGGCGGTGTTCGAGGAATGGCTGAAGCGCATCCCCGACTTCCGCCTGAAGGACGGCGAGGACCCCATCTGGGAGACCGGGATCCTCCGCACGATGAAGAACCTGCACCTCGCCTGGTAGGGGGCGGGAGGAGAGGAACGTGAAGGTCATCGTCGATCCCGAAGGCTGCACCGGCCATGGGCGGTGCTCCAGCGTCGCTCCGGACGTCTACCTATTGGACTCGAACGGATACAACCTGGTGACCGGCGTCCCCATCGACGTCCCGGAGGGGCGGGAAGAGGCAGCGCGGCTGGGGGCCCGCATGTGCCCCGAGCGGGCCGTTACCATCACCGAGGACGCGGTCGCTTCGGGGCACACCCCCGAACCCCCGGGCTCCCGGTGAGTTTGTCGGCCACGGTCGAAGTTCGACGGCGCTCCCTGGAGGAGCGGACGGGGGCCTGGCGGGCCCGACGGCTCGACCAGGCCCTCGACGACGCCGCCGCCCGGCACCCCGACCGGCCGCTGGTCATCACCGACGAGTCGACGTACGCCTACGCCGACATCGTCGAGTGGTCCGGCCGGCTGGCCCGGGGGCTGGCGTCGGCCGGGGTCACGGCCGGGGACCACGTCGCCGTCCTGCTGGCCAACTACCCGGAGTTCGTGGCCCTGAAATTCGCCGTCGCCCGGCTCGGTGCGGTCTCGGTGCCGCTCAACTACCTCCTCCGGCGCGACGAGCTCGGTTTCGTGCTCGGCCAGTCCGACGCCGTGGCGCTCGTGACCATGAACCGGTTCCGGGATCTCGACTACCTCGCCGCCCTCGACGAGCTCGCACCGGGCTGGGAACGCAACGGCGGGGGAGCGCGGTTCCCGCGCCTGCGGCGGGTCGTGGTGTTCAGCACGGATGGCGACCGGCGGCCCGGCGTGCTGTCGCTCGAGGACCTGGCCGCGGGCGGGGACGGAGCTGCGGAGCTGCCAGCAGTCGAGCGGGACGCCGGTTCGCCCTGCGACGTGATCTACACCTCGGGCACGACCGGTACGCCGAAGGGCGTGGTCCTGACCCACGACATGGTGCTGCGCACCGCCTATGCCAGCGCCTACACCCGGGCTTTCGGCGACGGGCGGCGCATCCTGTTCTCCCTCCCGCTGTACCACGTGTTCGGTTACGTGGAAGGGCTGTTGGCCGTCCTCTTCGCCGGCGGTGCCATCATTCCCCAGCTGACCTTCGATCCGGTGGCGACGCTGGCGGCCGTCGAGGAGCACCGCGCCGACGAGGTGATCTTCGTTCCGACAATGACGCTGGCCGTGCTCGATGTGGCCCGGAGGAAGAGCTTCGACCTGTCGTCGCTCGGCGCCGTGTTCTCCTCCGGTGGCCAGTCGCCGGCCCGGGTCTGGGCCGAGGTCCGGGACCTGCTCGGAGCGGAGGAGATCTTCACCGGCTACGGGATGACGGAGACCACCGCCTCGACGACATGCACGTTCCCCGACGATTCGGTGGAGCGGCTCATCACCAGCAACGGCCGCTGCAAGCCGGCCGGCGTGGCCGGCGACCCGGACCTCGGCGGCGTCCTGGCCCGGTACAAGACGGTCGACCCCGTCACGGGTAACGACCTTCCGGTCGGCGAGGTGGGGGAGTTGGTGGTGCGGGGACCGATCGTGACGCCGGGATACTACGAACGAGCCGACGAGACGGCGGCGGCGTTCGACGCCGACGGCTGGCTCCGCACCGGCGACCTCGGGCGCATCGACGAGGAAGGCTTCCTGTCCCTCACCGGGCGCAAGAAGGAGTGCTACCGGTGCGGCGGCGAGCTCGTCGTCCCCTAGGAGGTCGAAGTTCTCCTCACCGCTCATCCCGGCGTGGCGCTGGCCCACGTCG
>JAUZEX010000267.1 GCA_030838815.1 Actinomycetota bacterium | reverse complement strand
CCGGCGGGTCGCTCTCAACCTGGCCGGCGTCGACCACACCGAGCTCGCCCGCGGTGCCGCGCTCGTCCTGCCCGACCAGTGGGCCCTGACCGCGGTCGTGGACGCCGCCCTCACCGCCCTGCCCGACGTCGACCTCCGCCACGGGGCCTACAAGGCCTACATCGGCTCCGGCGAACACGACGTCCGCCTCCGCCTTGTCCCGACCGGCCCGATCTACGGGCGGCTCCGGCTCGACGTCCCCCTCCCGCTCCAGCCGGGGGACCGGATCGTCCTGCGCGATTCCGGGAGCCAGATGACGGTCGGCGGCGCCGAGGTCCTCGACGTCGCACCGGTCGGCCGGGCCCGGCTGGCCGCCGACCGGCTGCCACTGGCCGTCGGGCCGCGGATCCTGGCCGGACGGCCGTGGCTGCGCCCGTCCGAGATCGGGCCGTTGGCCGGGGTCGGCCCGGACGAGGCGAAAGAGCTGGCCGAGGACCTCGTGCGCTCCGGCGCCGCCCGTCCCGCCGGGGAGCACCTCGTGGCCGCGGCGACGCTCGACGACCTCCGGCGGCGGGCGCTGGACCTCCTCGCCGACCATCACCGGCGACTACCCCTCGAGCCCGGCTTCGATCTTCCCGCCCTCGCCGCCGCCCTCGGCCTCGACGCCGCCCGGGCCCGGGCCACCCTCGACGGCACCGAAGGGCTCGTCCTCGAGCAGGGCCGGGCCCGGCTGGCCTCCCACCGGGGGCGGGTGGCCGGTGAACCCGAGGCCCAACGGCTGCTGGCCGCCCTCGACGCCGTCCCCTTCTCCCCCCCGGCTCCGGCCGAGGTCGGGGGATCACCGGAGATCGTCCGGGGCCTGATCCGGGAGGGCCTCCTGCTCGACCTCGACGGCACGATCTTCACCACCACCGCGATGGAGAAGGCGCGCCAGATCGTCCGCCAGGGCCTCGAACGTCACGGTTCGCTGACGGTATCTCAGGCCCGCGACCTGCTGGGATCCTCCCGGAAGTACGTCCTGGCCCTGCTGGCCCGCTTCGATGCCGAGGGCGTGACCCGTCGCCGGGGCGACGAACGATTCCCCGGCCCCCGATCGGGGGACTGATCGGCCGGGCTCACCCCGCCCGGGCGGACAGCTTCGTCTTCCGTTCGATCTCGTTCAACCCGCCCCAGATGCCGTGGGGCTCCCGGATCCGCAGCGCGTAGCCGAGGCACTCGCGTCGCACCGAGCAGGTCTTGCAGATGCTCTTGGCCTGCTCCTCGCGGAATTCCTTCTCGTCTTTACGTTCGAAGTGGCTCGGGGGGAAGAACAGGGAGGAATCCGGCCCCCGGCAGGCAGCTCGGAGCTGCCACACCTCTTCGAGCGTCCGCGTCGCGCTCCCGAACATGGTTCCTCTTTCGAATGCCGCCCGACGGTGGCGGGGTCCCGTCGGCTCGCTGGCGGAAACTATCTCGACCCGTCACCGCGGACAAGGGTCGAAAAGCTCTCTTCCGGGACACCCCGAACCCGTGGGCACTCGGCAACATCCCTTTCACACCTCGGCGGCGGCATCCCCCGGTTCGACTTCGAGCACCAGGCGGTCGACGGCCACGACCCGGATCGGCCCGCCGGCGGTGACCGGCCGGTTCCGGCCGGTCCGGGCCCGCCAGGGGGCGCCCCGCACGGTGACGACCCCGTCGGGATCGAGGTCCGTGCGGGCCTCGCCGAGCTCGCCGATCATCGAGTCGCGGCCCACGGTCGGGATCGAGAAGCGGTTCCGTACCGCCACCGTCATGCCGCCCAGCATGAAGATGATCTGCCCGACGAAGATCAGCCCGACCAGCCACAGCGGCACGTCGAGGGCCGCCGAGCCGCCGAAGAGCTTGAGGCCCCCGACCAGGAGGCCGACCACGCCGACGCCGGTCCAGAACCCCTGGTGGCTGGCCTGCACGTCGACGGCGAACCCGAAGGTCGACAGCAACAGCAACCCCAGCGCCCACACGTTCACCGGCAGGTGGGAGCAGCCGAACAACGCCCCGGCCACCGCCGCCGCCCCTACCGCGCCCGCCAGCCCGATGCCGATGGTGAAGAACTCGAACACCATGAGCGACAAGCCCACGATCAACAACAAGAACACCACGGACGGGCTGGTCAGCGAGTGCTGGACGGAGGCGAACGTCCCCGGCTTGAGGAAGCTGACCGGCTGATCGGCGGTCAGGCGGGGCCCGGCCTTGGTGTCGACCTGCTTGGCCGTCGCGAGGCGGACGGGCCCGGCGGCCGTCGGCACCTCTTTGCCGTTCAGAGCCACGATGAGGTCCCCGAGGGTCGGGGCCACGGCGTCGATCAGGCCCGCCTCGGCCGCCTGCCTTCCTGAAAACCGGTGTCCGGAGAGGCCCGCGACCTTGTTGCGGAGTCGGGACCCGGCCAGCGGGGGAAGCCCGGGGATCTCGTCGAGCAGGACGCCGCGGCCGGCGCGGTCGACGTCGAGCCGGAGCGGGGCCATCGGGCCGACGGAAGCCCCGGGCGACGCGGCCGAGAACGACGCCGCGGCCACGAGGGCGGCGGCCGTCCCCCGGGCCGTCGCCTTCCCCGGGCCGATCCAGGCCACGACCGGCACCTTCGAGGTCCGGACGGCGTCGATCAGCCTCAGAGGATCCGTGTCGAGGGCGCCCTTGGAGTCGATCTGGAGGATCACGACGCTGGCGCCGTTGGTCTGCGCCCGGCGCAGCGCGCCGGCGATCAGGTCGGCCACCACCGGGTCGATGGCCCCTTGGACCTGCACGACCTCCATGTGCCGGTCACCGGCCTTGGCGAGCTCGACCGCGCCGGACGGCGTGGCCCAGGAGAGGGCCACGGAAAACAGGATCACGAGGGCAAGGAGCGGTCGTCGCATCGGGGGTCTCTAGCATGAAGGGCGATGGAGCTGGCCGAGTGGTGCTCCTCGTCCCGGGTGATCATCGTGGCGGGGAAGGGCGGAGTAGGCAAAACGACGACCGCCGCTGCCCTGGCCGTGGCCGCCGCCCGGGTCGGGCGGAAGGTGCTGCTGGTCGAGCTGGAGGGCAAGTCCGGACTCGCCTCGATGTTCGGTTACGAGTCGTTGAGCGGCGAGGCCGAGGTCTATCCCGGGGTCACCGTACTGCCGCTGGCCGCCGATGCGGCCCTGATCGAGTACCTCGAGACCCACGGCCTCGGGCGGATGTCGAAGCGGCTGGTCAACTCGGGGGCGCTCGACATCGTGGCCACCGCCGTCCCCGGGATGAAAGAGATCCTCGTCCTCGGAAAGGTGAAGGCCCTGCAGCGGGCCCGGGCGGCCGACGTGATCGTGGTCGACGGCCCCGCCGCCGGGCACGCCGTCAACTTCCTGCTTTCCCCCAAAGGACTCCTCGACGCCGTGCGGGTCGGCCCGGTGCTGACCCAGGCCGTCGAGGTCACCGAGATGCTGGCCGACCCCGACCGGGCCCAGGTGCTGCTGGTCACCCTGCCGGAGGAGACCCCGGTCAACGAGACGGCCGAGACGGCCGAGACGTTCATCGACCGGATCGGCCTGACGCTCGGCCCGCTCGTCGTCAACGGCCTCTACCCCGACCGCCCCCTGGACGAGATGGTCTCCCCGGCTGAGATCCGGGCCACGGCGGAACGGGCCGGGGTGGCGGTACCCGACGGCGAAGTGGAGCACCTGGCCCGGGCGGCGGGCTTCGTCACCCGGCGCCGGCGGCTGCAGGAGGAGCAACTGGCCCGCCTGGCCGAGCGGCCCGGCCTGCCCCAGGTCGTGCTGCCGTTCCTGTTCTCGTGCGACATCGGGCGACCCCAGCTCGAGGTCCTGGCCGACGCCCTCACGGCCGGGGTCGGCGCCCATCCGGTCGACGCGTGACCCAACCCGGCGGCAATCCCGAACCGCCTGCCCCCGGCGAGAC
>JAUZEX010000266.1 GCA_030838815.1 Actinomycetota bacterium | reverse complement strand
GGTCCGCCAGCTGCAGGCGCCCGTGTGGCGCTTCGCCTACCACCTGACCCGCGACCGGGACCTGGCCGACGAGGCCGCCCAGGAGACGTGGGTCCGGGCCGTCCGGTCGCTGTCCCGGTTCCGGGGCGACTCGTCGGTGCTGACCTGGCTTCTGGCCATCGCCCGGCACGTCGTGGCCGGGCTGATCCGCGAACGGTGCCGGAAGCCGCCGGAGACGGCGCCGCCGCCGGCGTGGGCGTCGACCGGGCTCGTCGAGGTGGAGGCGGAACTGAACCGGCTCCCGCCCCAGTTGGCCGAGGCGCTGGTGTTGACCCAGATCCTCGGCCTGTCCTACGAGGAGACCGCCGAGGTGATGGGGGTGGCCATCGGCACGATCCGGTCGAGGGTCTTCCGGGCCCGCGCCGCGCTGATGGAGTCGCTGTCGGACGGGTCGGGGTCGAGGGTCGTTGCCCTCCCGGGGGGCGTCCTTTAGCCTTTTGCGATATCGCACCCACCCCGGGGGCGCCGACGATTGCTGTGGGATGACCAACGACGTCGTGCTCGTCGCAGTCGGCTGCCTGACCGGTGTCCTGGCCGGGATGCTCGGCGCCGGAGGTGGGTTCGCCACCGTGGCGCTGTTGCTGGCGGCCGGGGCGGCTCCTCATGTGGCCGTCGGTACCGCCCTCGTCTACATGATGGTGATGGGCGGGTGGGGGACGTTCATGCACGTGCATGTGCGGTCCGTCGACCGGCGCCTGGCCGTGGAGCACGGGACGGCCTCCGGCATCACCGCCCACGCCGCAGCGAAGATCGCCGAGGCGATGTCGGGCCGTCACCTCGTCCTGGCCCTCGGTCTGTTCACCGCCTGCGTGTCGGGCGTCTCGCTGGCCTGGCCCCAGACCCGCCGTCCCGTCGAGCTGGCCTACGACGCCGTCGCTGACGCGCTCGCCGCCGACGCGATCGCCGCCGGCGACGAAGAAGCTCCGGTCGGCGGGACCGCCCCGGCCGGGCGGCCGGGGTCGCGGCGGGGTCGGTCCGGGCCGGGCACGGTCGGGCCGGTACCGGTGACGGGCCCCCGGCCCGTTCCGACGGCGGCCGGTCCCGCCACCGGCGACGTCGGTGTCCGGCTCGGCGGCGCCGTGATCGGCGGTTCGATCATCGGCCTGCTCAAGGGTCTCTTCGGCGTGGGCGGCGGTTTCCTGATCGTGCCGGTGATGTCGCGCGTCGGCCGGGTGCCCCGCGAGGTGGCCGTCGGAAGCTCCCTGTTCGCCATCCTGGTCGCCAGCGTGGTCGCCGCCCTGCGCCACTGGACGCTGGGCAACATCGACGGGAGCGACCTGCTGGCCCTCGTCCCCGGCGGGCTCTTCGGCGCGTTCGTGGGAGCCCGGGCGGCGCGGTCGATGTCGCCGGCGTCGATCCGGCGCGTGTTCCTGGCCGTGATGGCGGCCTCGACGGTCTACCTGCTGCTGCTCCGTTCCTCCTACCGGTAGGAGGAACGCCGGCTGTGCCGAGCGCTAGTGGCCGACCGTGCTGCCGTCGGACAGCACCGCGTGGGGCAGGCAGAGCTCGTCGTACTCGGCGATGACGATCTCGCCGGCGTCCGGCCCGCAGGACGGGCAGTTCGGGTCACGATTGACCTTGAACGTGCGGAACGACTGCTCCAGCGAGTCGTAGGCCAGTAGCCGCCCGATGAGGGGGTCGCCCAGACCGAGGAGCACCTTGATGGCCTCGATGGCCTGGATCGACCCGACGATGCCGGGCAGCACGCCCAGCACGCCGGCCTCGGCGCACGACGGCGCCAGCTCCGGCGGCGGCGGCTCAGGGATCAGGCAGCGGTAGCACGGCCCCTCGTAGGGGGCGAAGACGGTCGCTTGACCTTCGAAGCGGAAGATCGAGCCGTGGACGACCGGGATCCGCTTGAGGAGCGAGGCGTCGTTCACCAGGTAGCGGGTCGGGAAGTTGTCGGTCCCGTCGACGATGAGGTCGTAGCCGTCGATGATCTCGAGGACGTTGTCGGCGCCGAGGCGGACGTCGTAGGTGACGACGTTCACGTCGGGGTTCAGGGCCGTCAGCGTCTTCTTGGCCGAATCGACCTTGCGGTCGCCGATGCGGTCCATGTTGTGGAGGATCTGACGCTGGAGGTTGGAGGCGTCGACGATGTCCATGTCGATGATGCCGATCGTGCCCACCCCGGCGGCGGCCAGATAGAGGGCGGCGGGGGAGCCGAGGCCGCCGGCCCCGAGCAGCAGCACCTTGGACGACAGGAGCTTGAGCTGGCCGGCCTCGCCCACCTCGGGCAGCAGCAGGTGCCGCTGGTAGCGGTTGCGCTGCTCGGCCGAAAGGGTCTGGGGGGTGACCCACTTCCGGCCCTCGTTCTTCCACTGGTTGAAGCCGCCCGACATCGAGGTGACGTCGCTGTAGCCGAGGTCGGCCAGGCTCTTCACCGCCAGGGCCGACCGGGCGCCGCCGGCGCAGTACACGACCAGCGGGGTGCTCTTGTCGGGGATCTTCCCCTCGACCTGCACCTCCAGGAACCCGCGGGGGATGAACACCGACCCCGGGATGGTCCCCTGGTCGAACTCATCGGCCTCACGCACGTCGAGGAAGGTGGCCCGTCCCTGGTCCAGCTCCGCCTGTGCGGGTGTGATCTCGCGGATCTGGGCTTTCGTAGCAGCCAGAAGTTCGCGGAAGTTCGCCATGTGCTTCTCCAAATCAGATCGCAGGCACGTGGGCAGCGGTCCCTAAAATGCTACCCGCGGGGTCAGCATTACGGCCAACGCGCTGGGCGGCGCCGGCATTCCCGTCGGCGGTCG
>JAUZEX010000262.1 GCA_030838815.1 Actinomycetota bacterium | reverse complement strand
TGCGTCTTGAACGCCCCTTTGGCCATGGCCCAGTTGAGGAGCTGGTCGCTCCACCACGAGCCGCGGAACAGGCTCGTCTTCTCCTCCCCGCCGGCCTCGGCGATCCGGCGGGCCAGCGCCTGGACATCTCGCTCGGAGGGTGCACTCATCCCCTGAGAAGGCTACCGGGGCACCCAGGTCTTTCCGGCGGACCTTCTCCGCGAATCAGGACGGGGCGCCCTCCTTTCTGACCGGTAACTTCCGGATAACATGGCTCTTACGCGCCCGGCGTCACGTCGGGATCGAGCGGGGGGATCTGCGACGACCATTCACATCGGAGCACCCTGGCGGCGCCGGGCCCCAGCGACGCTGGCTGTGGCCGTCCTGGCCCTCGTCCCGCTGGGGACGGGCGCTGGCGCAGGCAGTGCCTTCGTGGCCGGAAGCGGTCGGGCCCGGGCCAGCCTGTTCGAGATCCTGCCCCGGACCGGCGGCCTGACGATCCCGGTCAACTTCGGCAAGGCGCTCGTCACCTACCAGGGTCTGTCGGCCACCGCCACCAGCGGCGGGATCAAGCCGCCGTCCCAGAACAGCGCCGACGGCGGCTGCGGCGGCGGCTTCCAGCCGCCCGGAGGCGGCGGGAACCCCGGCGGTGGTGGTGGCACGCCCCCACCCCCGAGCCCTGGGGGCGGCAAGGGCCCCAGCACGTCCTTCCCCTTCGTCTCGACCGTGAGCGTCTCGACGGGCGAAAAGGACGCCGAGAAGGGCCGCCAGACGGACCAGGGCGCGTTCCCCGACGGCAGCCCGGTCACCGGCCGGTTCGAGCACCAGGAGGTCTCGGCCAAGGCCGACCCGTCCGCCCGGGCCGCGACCACCAGCGGCCAGCTGGGCTTCGGCCCGGTGGCCGAGATCGTCCAGGGCCGCACCGAGGCCAACACCGGCGTCGTCGGGGGCCGGGCCCGGGAGGCCCACGCCATGACCACCATCGACCGGCTCGACCTCCTCGGGGGGATGATCACGCTCGTCGATCTCCGCTGGGAGGCGACGCAGCGCACCGGTGAGGGCGAGCGGGCCGACGGCGGGTTCACCGTCGGGTCGGTCCTCCTCCAGGGCAAGCCCCTTCCGGCGCCGCCGACACTCCCGACGGTGCCAGGGTCGAACGGGTCGCCGCTGCCCGATCCGTTGGTGGCGCTCAACACGGCGCTGGCCCCGAGTGGGATCGCGCTCGTGGCACCCCACTTCGAGTCGGTCGGCGCGATCGCCCAGGTGAGCCCCATGAGCCTCCGCTTCGCCGACTCGGCCCTCGGCCGGGTCGTGCTCGGCCCGATCGTCGGCGCCCTCCAGCCGCTGCGGGACCCCATCGTGGGCGGCCTCCTCGCCGCCTCCTGCGACTTCGGCACGGCGGTGACGGTGGGGGACGTGGCCGCCAGCGTCCTCACCGGGTCGGGAGGCATCAGCTTCGACTTCGGCGGCGTCACGGCCACGACCGAGGGCGAGCAGTACGACAACCCGCTGGCCGGCGGCCTGGGTGACGATGGCGGCGGCGGGGAACTGGGCGCCTTGCCCGCTCTCGGTCCCGAACCGGCCCCGGCCACCGCCCTGTCCGGTCCGGCCCTCGACAGCGGTCTTCCGGCCGCCACCACCGCCGAGTCGGGCCTCCCGACCGGGGACGGCCTGACCGGTTCGTCCGGCGGAGGTTCCGGCTCCGGATCGCGCCCGGCGCTCGGTGCCGCCCCGTCCGGTGACGAAGCGGCCTTCGCCAACCCCGGCGTCCTGGGATCGACGTCGCATCACCTGCCCGGACACAAGGGCGGACGGGCGGTGGCGGTCGCCGCCCTGGCCCTCATCGCCGTCGCCGCCCTGGCCGCGGCCGACGCCCTCCATCTCCGTCGAGCCTCCCGGAGCATCTCGTGAGCCTGCCGTCCTCCACCGCCCCGCCGCCCTCCCCCGCCTCCCGGCTGATGCGGGGCTACGGGCCGCTGTTCGCCGTTGCCCTGCTCTTCCTGCTCATGGCCGCTCTCGTGCCGACGGTGGGCTCGGAGATCAAGACCGTGGCCGTGGCCGGTCCCAACGGCGCCGGAGCGGCCGGCGGCGCGGCGGTCCCGGGAGCGACGGCCGGCGACGGCACCCCGGCCGGCACCGACGCTTCCTCCCCCGGGGGCGGTGTCACCAGCGGTTCCGGCCCGACGGCGGTCCGGGGCGGCAACGCCGCCGGCGCGAACCGGGCCGGCAATGGCGGGGCGGGCGCCAGCGGCGGCGCGACCGGAGCGGCCGGCCCGTCGGCTCCCGGCGGCAAGGCCGCCGCCGCCCCGGCCCGGATCGGCGGCTGCGGCACGCGCAAGGCCCAGGTGCCCAACGACCCCTACTCCCCGCCCTGTATCGCCTTCTCGGGCGACAACGGGGGTGCCACCGCCCGCGGCGTGACCCCGACCGAGATCACCATCTCCGCCCGCCTCGCCGGCCTCCCCGACTTCTCGGCTGCCCCCAGTGACAACGGCCCGTCCGCCACCTTCTCGGTCAAGCCGGAGGAGATCAAGCGGACGCTCGAGGGCCTGGCCGACTACTTCAACTCCCGGTTCCAGTTCTACGGGCGCAAGATCAAGCTCGTCTTCTTCGACGGGAAGGGCAGCTTCAACACCGAACTCCAGGGCGGCGGGCAGGAGGAAGTCGAGGCCGACGCGGTCAAGGCCGCCGAGGAGATCAAGGCCTTCGCCGACGTCATCGCCATCAGCGCCCCCTACTCCGACGCCCTCGCCCGGCGGGGCGTCCTCAGCTTCGGGGCCCCGTACATGTCCCAGGAGTGGCTGGCCGCCCGCCGCCCCTACGCCTGGAGCCCCACGACCGACTGCACGTTCATCCAGCAGTCCGTCAGCGACTACGTCAACAAGCGCCTGGCCGGCAAGCCGGCCAAGTACGCCGCCGGCGACCTGAAGGGCAAGCCCCGGACCACCGCCGTCATCGCCCCCGAGAACCCCTGGTACCAGCAGTGCGTCGACGCCGGGGAAAAGGTGGCCAAGGCCGCCGGCCATCCCAACCAGGACCGGATCGCCTACAAGCTCGACTTCAACACGCTGTCCAACCAGGCGGCCAGCGTCATCGCCAAGCTGAAGAGCGAGAAGATCACCACCGTCATCTGCGGCTGCGACCCGGCCTTCCCGATCTTCCTCACCTCCAAGGCCCAGGAGCAGGGTTACTCGCCGGAGTGGATCATCACCGGCGCCGGGTTCATCGACCTCGACGTGCTCGGCCAGCTCTACCAGCAGGACCAGTGGTCGCACTCGCTCGGCGTCAGCTTCATCGGCCCGCTCCAGCCCCTGCGGGCCACCACCGGCTACAACGCGTTCAAGATCGCCCGGCCGAACGAGGAGCCGTCGACTCTCGTCGACATCCTCTACTACGAGCTGTACATGCTGGCCATCGGCGTCCAGTCGGCTGGCCCCCAGCTCACCCCGGAAACCTTCGAGCGGGGCATGTACGCCTATCCCGGCGGCTCCGGCCCGGCCGGGACGTGGAAGTTCACCCCCGGCCGCTACACGCCGACGCAGGACGCCCGGGAGATCTACTGGGACCGCAACGCCATCTCGCCCCAGAACAAGGAGAAAGGCTCCTACGTCGATCCCGCTCCGGGTCGGCGGTACCGGCCCGGTGACTGGCCTGCCACCGACCCGGCCATCCCCGAACGGTGACGGCCCGCTTCCGGCCGCTGCTCGTGGCGGCCGTGTTCCTGGCCGCCTGGCCGCTGGCCGCGGCGGTGCTGCCCCACGGCGCCCCGGTCGGCGTCGTGCTGACCGGCGTCGTGCTCGGCACGGCCAACGGGCTGCTCGCCATCGGGCTCATCCTGATCTACCGCACCAACCGGATCGTCAACTTCGCCTACGGGTCGCTCGGCTCGGTCGCCGGCCTGTTCGGCGTCGAGCTGTACCTCCATTCGCACTGGAACTACTTCCTGGCCATGGGCGTCGGCGTCGCCCTCGGGCTGGTGCTCGGCGGGATCGTGGAGTTCCTCGTGATCCGGCGCTTCGCCCG
>JAUZEX010000258.1 GCA_030838815.1 Actinomycetota bacterium | reverse complement strand
CGTGCTCTCCGGCGGCCGGATGGTGCTCGGCGTCGGGGTGGGCCACGTCCCGGGCGAGTTCGAGGCGCTCGGCGTGCCCTACGGCGAACGGGGCCGCCTGACCGACGAGTACCTCCAGGTGATGGCGACGCTCCTCGAACACGAGGAGACCTCGTTCGAAGGCAAGACGATCCGCTTCCCCATGGTGCGCAACCTGATCCAGCCCGTGCAGCGCCCCCGGCCCCCCTTCCTGATCGGCGGGACGAGCCGCCGCGCCGTCCGCCGGGCCGTCGACCTCGGCGACGGTTGGCTCCCGGCCCACCTGCTGCCCGATCAGCTCGGCCCCGGGCTCGAGTACCTGGCGGAGTACGCCTCCAGCCAGGGCAAGCCCGCACCGCCGGTGAGCACCGTGATCGTCGTGGGGATCACCGAGCCGGGCCAGTCGCCGCCCCCCGGCAGCCGCCGGATGTTCCGGACCGTCGACGAGACGGCGCAGCTCATCTCCGAGTTCGCCGCCGCCGGCGTCGTCCGGCTCGCCGTCGACGTACCCAACCCCAACCTGGCCGTGACGCTGCGCCAGTACGAGCTGCTGGCCGAGGCCGTCCGTTTGGCCGAGACATGAACCCGGCAGGGGTTCCGGTGGGACCGCTGCGCCGGCGCGAGGTCCTGCCCCGAGACGGGTTCCAGGACCTCGACTTCTTCCTCCCTACCGAGACGAAGGTCGAGATCATCACCGCCCTGTGGTCAGCCGGGCTGCGCTGGATCGAGGTCACGTCGATGGTCCACCCCAAGTGGGTTCCCCAGTTCACCGACGCCGAGGAGGTGCTCGCCCGCGCCCGCCAGATCGAAGGGCTCCAGACCGCGGTGTTCGTGCCCAACCGGCGGGGCCTCGACCGGGCGCTGGCCGTGGGCGTGGACGAGGTGTCCCTGGCCGTGGCCGGCACCGACAAGCTTTCGGAGGCCAACTTCGGGATGGACCGCGCCGTGGCCACGGCGGAGGTCGTCCGCACCGCGGCCGCCGCCCGCCAGGCGGGAGCGGACGTGTCGGTGACCATCGGCGGTGCCTTCGGATGCCCCTACGAAGGCGACGTGGCGCCGGCCCGCGTGGCCGAGATGGCCCGGGCGTTGGCCGGCGAGGGCATCCCGACGATCCTGCTGGCCGACACGATCGGCTCGGCCACCGTCGCCGGCGTGGAGCGCCTGTTCGCCACGGTCGCCTCGTCCTGCCCCGGGATCGCCCTCGGCGCCCACTACCACGGCGGGGCGGCGGCCATCGACAACGTGGCCGCGGCCGTGGCCAACGGGGCCTCGATCCTCGACTCGGCGATCGGTGGGTACGGGGGCTGCCCGTTCGTTCCCCACGCCCCCGGGAACGTCCCCACCGAAGCGGTCGCCGCCTGGCTCGGCCAAGGGGCATCCGCCCTGGCGGAGTGCGCCGTGGAAGTCCACCGGATCATCGAGGAGGCGAGGGCCCATGCCCAGCAGAACTGACGAGCGGCTGCCGTTCCTGCCCTTGTCCGGCATGCGTGCCGGCCGCACGTTCGGACCGGGTGCGTTCGTCGTCACGCCGGGACTGGTGGCCGCCTACATCGAGGTGACCGGCGACGACCACCCGGTCTACACCGACGACGCCGCCGCTCGGGCGGCGGGCTTCGACGGTTGCGTCCTGCCCCCCGGCCTCACCGGCGTCTGGGCCCGGCGTTCGTACCTCACCGAGCACCGCATGCTCCCGGGCGGGGTGATGGCCGGTGAGACGGTCGAACTGCTCCTGCCGGTAACCGTCGGCGCCCGCCTGTCGATCATGGCCGAGGTGGTCGAGTCCGACCCTGACGACGAGCGGCGCCGCGTCGTCCTCGCCTGCACCGCCCGTGACGAGGGCGGCCGCCTGGCCGGCCGGGTCGAGATCGACGCCCGCTGGCCGGAGGACCCGTCATGAGCGCCGACCTCGACAAGATGGTCGACCAGGCCGCCGTCGACCGGTGGGCCGAACTGTCGGGGGACTTCAACGCGCTCCACGTCGATCCCGTGGCCGCCGCCCGGTCCCGCTACGGCGGCACCATTCTCCACGGCCACCTCAGCCTGGCCTGGCTCATGGAACGGGCGATGGCCGAACTGGGGCCGGAGTGGGTGCGCCGGGGCGAACTGTCGGGCCTTCGTTTCCGCCGGCCGCTGCGGCCCGACGTCCGCTACCGGGTCGTGGCCCGCCCGGTCGACGGGGCGCTGGCGCTCGAGGTGCTGCTGCCCGACGGGGAGCCGGGGGTCAGGGCCGTGGCCCGCCTGCGCTGACGCAGAGCTCCGCCCGCATCTGCGGATGGGCGATCCCGATGAGGGCTTCGGCGCGATCGGCGGCGGCGAGGCCGAACAGATCGACCGCCCCGAACTCGGTGGCGACGTAGCGGACGGAGTGGCGGGGAACCGTCACCGGGGTGCCGGCGGCGAGGCGGGGGACGATCGTGGAGCGGGTGCCCCGCTTGGCCGTCGAGCGCAGCGTGATGACGGAGAACCCGCCGTCGGACAGCCAGGAGCCGTCGACGAAGTCGAAGCCGCCGCCCGGGCCGCTGATGGTGCGGCCCCCCGCCATCTCGCTGTTGACCTGGCCGGTGAGGTCGATCTCGATGGCGCCCGTCACCGACACGAAGCGGTCGATGGCGGCGGTGGCGGCGACGCTGATGATGTCGTCGATCGGGAAGTTGAGCAACGACGGCTGGTCGTGGGCGAAGCGGTAGAGCGCCTCCGTCCCGAGCAACTCGCCGCCGACGAAGGCGGCGGGGCGGCCGAGACGTTGGAGGAGCGGCACCATCGGGTCGATCCCCAGGCCGAAGAGCCGCAGGCCGCTGGGGGGTTCGTCGGTCAGCATGGAGACGAGCGCTTCGGGTACCGAACCGATGCCGATCTGGACCGTGGCGTT
>JAUZEX010000249.1 GCA_030838815.1 Actinomycetota bacterium | reverse complement strand
GAGGTGGCCGGACGGGTGTGGGCCTTCAACGCCCAGCGGGGCTTCGGTGCCTTCGAGGGCCGGGCCCTGGAGCGGGGCGCCATGGTGGTGGCCCTGGCCGTCTCCAAGCTCCGCACCGCCCAGGAGGTCGAGTGGCGGCTGTCGCGGGAGTTCCTCGACGATCTCCTGGCCGTCGACGGCCGGGCCGACCCCACCTCGACGCTGAGCCGGGCCCTGCAGCTGGGGTTGGAGCTCGGCGCGCCCTACACGCTGGTCGTGGTGCGGCCCGACCGGGGTGACGACGACGCCGTGGCCCGCCTGCCGGGCAACGCCGCCCGCCTGCAGCGCACGCTCCTGGCCCAGGTGCAGCGGGTCGTCAACGGCACCGGCGGCGACGACGGGGCGCTGGTGGCGGCCCGGGGTGAGGACGTCATCGTCCTGTGGCCCGAGCGGGAGAGCCGGCCGGAGGCGGCGGAGCTGGCCGAGACGCTGCGCGCCTCGATCCGGCCCTACGCCGGGTCGGTGTCGATCGGCCTCGGGCCGCCCTGCGCCGAGGTGGGCGAGTACGGCGACGCCTACCGCCTGGCCGCCGGGGCCCTCGACCTGGTGCAGCGGGCCGGCCAGCGCGACCGGGTGGTGGCCCTGGCCGATCTCGGTATCTACCGGCTGCTGCTCCAGGTGAAGCGGCCCGAGGAGCTCGTCAGCTTCATGCACGGCATCCTGCAGCCGCTCTACGAGTACGACGGGCGGCGCGACACCACGCTGGTCGAGACGCTGCGGGCCTTTCTCCGCCACGGTTTCAGCGCCGCCGCCACCGCCGAGGCGCTGATCGTCCACCCCAACACGATCAGCTACCGGCTGCGGCGGATCGAGGAGCTGCTGGGCATCGACTGCCACGACCCCCGGGCGCTGCTGGAGGTCCAGTTCGCCTTCCTGATCGAGGGCGTCCTGGGTGACGCCCCGGCCCCGGCTCCGGCCCTGGCTCCCTGACCCGCCGGCCCGTCCGCCGTGCCCGGGTCCCATCCGTTGGTCATCGACCTCCACAGCCACGTCGCCACCCCCGCCTGCCAGGCGCTGGTGGAGGGACTGGCGTCGCCGCTCATGGACCCGTTCGCCTTCTACAGCGGGGAGGAGACGAAGTCCTACAACGCGGCGCACTTCGCCGCCCTGGTGCCGAAGCTGACCGACCCGGCCCGGAGACTGGAGGACATGGACCGGATGGGCGTCGACCTCCAGGTGCTGTCGGTCGCCCCGCCGCAGTACTACTACTGGGCCGACCCGGCCCTCGGCCGGCGGCTGGCCCGGCTCCAGAACGAGCACCTGGCCGAGCTGGTGGCCGGGCGTCCCGACCGGTTCGCGGGGCTGGCCACCGTCCCGCTCCAGGACGTCGACGCCGCCGTCGCCGAGCTCGACCATGCCGTGGGTGAGCTCGGCCTGCGGGGGGTGGAGATCTGCACCAACGTCAACGGCCTCGACCTCGACGACCGCCGCTTCCGGCCCTTCTTCGCCCGGGTGGCCGAGCTGGGCGTGGTGGTGCTCCTCCACCCCCACGGCTTCACGCAGGGCGAGCGGCTGATGGACTACTACCTGACCAACGTCATCGGGAACCCGCTGGAATCGACCATCGCCGTCACCCGCATGATCCACGGCGGGGTCCTCGAGGAGTTCCCGGGGCTGAACCTGTGCGTCGTCCACGGCGGCGGCTACCTGCCGTTCTACGCCTCCCGTATGGACCACGCCTGGCGGCAGCGGCCCGAGGGGCGCCACCACATCCCCGACCATCCGCCCAGCAGCTACCTGCGCCGCATTCATGTCGACTGCCTGGTCTACGACCCGGCCCACCTCGCCTTCCTCGTCTCCCAGCTGGGGGCCGACCGGGTGGTGGTCGGCACGGACTACCCCTACGACATGGGGTTCTACGACCCGGTCGGTCTCGTCGAGGGCACTCCGTCCCTGTCGCCCGAGGACCGGCGCAGGATCCTGGGCGGCAATGCCGCGTCCCTCCTCGGGCTCGACGGCTGACCGCCCCGCCTGAGGTTGTGTCGAGCCACAACCGGCGCCCGGGGACGTTATGGCCTTCCCCATTGAGGCTCTCGCCGGCCGGTGCGTAGCGTCGCCTGACGCTGAGTGGCCGTGCTCGACCGGGCGGGATCCGCCGGAAGGAGAGACCGATGCCGAGGATCAAATTTGGGATCTTCCCCTGCACCGAAGACTGGCCCGACGGCAAGGAGATGGTCCGGGTCTACGAGGAGATCGTGGCCGAGGCGCAGCTGGCGGAAGCGGTCGGTTTCGACTCCTGCATGATCACCGAGCACCATCAGCAGCCGGACGGGTACTTCCCCAACCCGCTGATGGTGGCCACCGGCATCGCCCGGGAGACGACCACCCTCAAGGTCGGCACCTGCGTCGCCCTCGCTCCCCTCTACCACCCCGTCCGGCTGGCGGAGGACACCGCCCTGCTCGACGTGATCTCCGGCGGTCGCCTCCAGCTCGGTGTCGGCGCCGGGTACGTCGACGCCGACCTCGACGCCTTCGGGGTCGACATGAGCCAGCGCGGCGTCCTGTTCGACGACGCGGTGCAGTTCCTGAAGAAGGCCTGGACCGAGAGCAACTTCTCGTTCTCCGGCCAGCACTACAACTTCGAGAACGTCAACGTCACGCCCAAGCCGGTGCAGAAGCCGCGGCCGCAGATCTGGTGCGCGGCGTGGACGCCGCAGGGCCTCCGGCGGGCGGGGCGGATCGGCGACCGGTGGATCACGGACGTGATCAACACCCTGCCGACGTTCAACATGTTCGCCGACATCTACCGCAACTCGGCCACCGAGAACGGCCAGACGCCGGCCATCACCGTGCTGCGGGAATGCTGGGTGGCGCCGACCACCGACCAGGCGATCGCCGAGTACGGCGAGTACGTCATGACCTCGCACCGCTTCTACTACGAGGTCGGCGGCTACAACGAGCAGGTCGACCCCTGGATCAAGGACCTGAAGTCGGCCGACGAGTTCACGCTGGAGAAGGTCGCCACCGACCGCTTCATCATGGGCTCCCCCGACGACTGCATCGAGCAGATCGAGAAGTGGAACACCGAACTTGGCACGGACTACTTCGTCATGCGCTTCCGCCACCCCAACGGGCCCGAGCACAAGAAGGTCCTCGAGGCCATGAAGCTCTTCGGCGAGAAGGTCATCCCGCACTTCGCCTAGTGGAAAATTCTGAGCCGGCCCCGTTGTGGGTCCCGTCCGAGGAGCGCCGGCAGCAGGCGCAGCTCACCCGGTACTGCCGTTGGCTCGGTGAACACCGCGGCCGGCAGTTCGACGTCGGCGACTACGACGCGTTGTGGCAATGGTCGGTCGACCACCTGGAGGCCTTCTACGCCTCGGTGTGGGACTACTTCGACGTGCAGGCCTCGCCCGGGTACGACTCGGTGCTCGGCCGACAGGAGATGCCCGGGGCCGAATGGTTCCCCGGGGCCCGGCTCAACTACGCCGGCCACATCTTCCGGGACAAGGCCGACGGCGACCTCGCCGTGCAGTTCGCCTCCGAACGCCATTCCCCGGACAGTTGGACCTGGGGGGAGCTCCGGGCCCGGACGGCGGCGCTGGCGGCGGGGTTGCGGTCGGCCGGCGTCGGGATCGGCGACCGGGTGGCCGCCTACCTGCCCAACATTCCCGAGGCCCTCGCCGCCGGACTGGCCTGCATGAGCATCGGGGCGGTGTGGTCGGCCTGCTCCCCCGACTTCGGCGTCCGCAGCGTGGTCGACCGCTTCGCCCAGATCGAACCGACCGTGCTGCTGGCGGTGGACGGGTACCGCTACGGCGGGCGGGACTACTCCCGGCTGGCCGAGGTGCGGGCCCTGCAGGATGCACTTCCGACGTTGCGCCGGACGGTCGTGCTGCGCCACCTCGACCCCGACGCCGACCTGTCGGTTCTGGCGGACGCGGTGCGGTGGGAGGACTTCGAGCAGCCCGGCGCCGAGCTGACCTTCGAGCCGGTGCCTTCGGACCATCCGTTGTGGGTCGTCTATTCGTCGGGGACGACGGGGCTGCCGAAGCCGATCGTCCATTCCCACGGCGGCATGCTCGTCGACCAGCTGAAGTACGCCCACTTCCACTTCGACGCCAAGGCCGGCGACCGGCTGTTCTGGTTCACCACCACCGGCTGGGTGATGTGGAACGTCATGCTGGGCATGCTGCTCAGCCCGGCGTCGATCATCATCTACGACGGCAACCCGGGCTTCCCCGATCTCGGTGTGCTGTGGGACCTGGCCGAGCAGACGGGGATGACGTTGTTCGGCACCAGCGCCGGCTACATCGTCTCCTGCATGAAGGCGGGACTCCACCCCCGGGCCGGGCGGGACCTCTCCGCCCTGCGGTCGGTGGGGTCGACGGGCTCGGCGCTGTCGGCCGACGGGTTCGAGTGGGTGTACCGGGAGCTGGGGCCGGACATCTGGCTCAACTCGTCGAGCGGCGGCACCGACGTGGCCGGGCCGTTCCTGTGCGGCGTGCCGTGGCTCCCGGTGTACCCGGCCGAGCTGCAGGCCCGGGCCCTCGGCGTGGCCGTCGAGTCCTGGGACCCGGCCGGCCGGCCGCTGGTGGGCGAGACGGGCGAGCTCGTGATCACGAAACCGATGCCCGCCATGCCGATCTGCTTCTGGGGCGACCCCGGCGGCCGCCGCTACCGGGAGGCGTACTTCGACATGTATCCCGGCGTGTGGCGCCACGGCGACTGGCTGGAGCTGACCCCCCGGGGAAGCGGCATCCTCTCCGGCCGCAGCGACGCCACCATCAACCGGGGTGGCGTCCGGATGGGCTCGGCGGAGCTGTACCGGGCGGTGCTCACCTTGCCCGAGGTCGTCGACGCGCTGGTGGTCGACCTGCCCGGGGCCGACGGGGTCGACGTCATGCCGATGTTCGTGGTGCTGGCCGACGGGGTGACGCTCAACGAGGGCCTGGTCGACCGGATCCGGGCCACGATCCGGCGTGAGGTCTCCCCCCGCCACGTCCCCGACCGGATCTTCGCCGTGCCCGAGCTGCCCCGGACCCTGACGGGCAAGACGCTGGAGATCCCCGTGAAGCGGCTGTTGCAAGGGGCGGAGATCGACCGGGTGGCCAGCCGGGACAGCCTGGCCAACCCGGCGGCGCTGGAATGGTTCGAGCAGTCCCGCAAAGCGATCCTCGACGAGCTGCGCCCGTCCGGCGCCGGGAGGTCGTCGTGACACCGCTGCCGGCGCTCAAGGGGGCGTGGTCGTCGGGGCGGGCGGACG
>JAUZEX010000247.1 GCA_030838815.1 Actinomycetota bacterium | reverse complement strand
ACCCAGTAGGCGTCGAAGGCGTCCCATGTGGTGAGTTGAATCTCGGTCAGCCACTTGGTGGCCGACACGTAGCCGTAGAGCCCGGGGACGACCATGCGGGCAGGAAAGCCCCGCAGCGTCGGCAACAGTTCGCCGTTCATGCCGACCGCCACAAGGGCGTGGCGCCCGTCGAAGGCCGCGTCGGTGGGGAAGCCGGTGGTGAACCCGTCGACCGAGCGTCCGACGATCTGGGTCGCGCCCCGCTGGATCCCGGCCCGGTTGAGGAGGTCGGTCAAGGGCACGCCACGCCAGGCGGCGTTGCCCACGAGGTCGCCGCCGACTTCGTTCGAAACGCAGCACAAGGTGACGTACTCCTCGACCATGGGCATGGCGAGCAGTTCGGCGAAGGTCAGCTCGAAGGGATGGTCGACCATGCCGGTGACCCGCAGGCGCCAGCGATCGGCGTCGACCAGGGGAGGGCCGAGCAGGCGCGTGTCCGTCCGGTAGAAGCGGTTGCCGGGAACCACCAGTGGGGCCACCCCCGCCACGTCGACCATCGCCTCCGCGGGCGGCGGGGGAACCGGGTGCGCCACCGGCGGGAGGGAGTAGTGCATCCGGGAGGCACGGGCGGCGGATTGCGTCAGGCGCCGGCCGGCTGAAGTCGAGACGATGGCCCCGGCGGCCACTGCGCCCGCCGCGGCCAGGAACAGGCGCCGGTCGGGCACGCCGATGGGTTGGGCGCCGGGCGTCTTCGTGGTGGCGGCGCTGGGCGCGGGACGGGACGCCAGCCGAAGGAGCACGGCCAGTGCACCGAGTCCGACCAGGACGGCGCCGACGGTCGAGGCGAAGACGGCGACGCCGGACGCCTGAGGATCTCGCAGTGCGGCCAGGAAGCCGACGAGGCCGAACCCGGCGAAACCGGCGACCGCCCGGCGGAAGTGGCGGGCGCCGGCCGCACCGAGCCAGGCGGCGGCCACGCCGCACAGGACGAGGACAACGCCCACGAGGAACGTCTTGTCGTCCGTTCCGAACGTCTTGATCCCAAAACGCACGATTGGCCCGGGAAGCCAGTCCACCACGGTGCCGCCGACGGCTCCCACCAGGGAGGGCACCCGGTGCACGGCCCCGGCCAGGAACTGCGTCAGGCCCAGCGCCAGGGCGGCGGCGAGGACGCCGGCGAGCGCCGCCCCCGGCGGCGGCCGGGGCGAGACCGTAGGGACTCCCTGGCCCGGGACACGCGAGGCGTGGGACAACCGCATGACTGTCACGGTATCGGGGGCTGGTCCGAACATTGCCCCAGGCCGGCTTACATTCCGCTTACGTCTACGAAGGTACGGATCGTCCCGCCGGCAGAACATCTCCCCGGCGCGCTCGTGAGGTCTCTCAGCTCTCGGTGAGCAGTTCGACGGGGCACGTAGGGCCGTGAGCGCGGGACAGCCGAGCGTCGGCGGTCAGGAGGCTTACTCCGAGAAACTCGGCCAGGGCGACGTAGGCGGCGTCGTAGGGGGTAACCGAGTTACGGAGCTCGTGAATTCGACCCAGGAGAAGCGTGTGCGGAGAGCGCCGGATCGGGAGGACCACGAGGTCGTCCAGGGCCTCCTCCACCCTCCTGAGGTCCGCCATCCGTGACCGGAGCGCGCCACGGAATACGCTGAGGACCTCGAGATCGATGAGGTGTGGAGCATGGAGCTCCTCGCCGCGGATCCGTGCCCGGAGCTGATCCCCCCAGTCCCCGTCGTCGAGTAAGAGCGAGCTGACGACGGATGCGTCGACGACGATCACTGGCGCTGGCTGCGCTCCTCGTCGAGGAACCGGACCGCGTCAGCGGGAGCGAGCCGACCGCCGCGACGGGCGGCGATCCCGTCCAGGACCTCAGCCATGGTCGGCTGCGCCGCGAAGCGTTCGAGATGGTCGAGTAGGTACTCCTGGAGACTCATCCCCGCTGCACCGGCCCGGCGACGCAGGACGGCGTGCACGTCGTCGGGCACACTCTTGACCTGGACGTTCTTGGGCACGGCTCCAGTATAGCGACCATGGAGCCATTCTGGAGCCATGGCTGAGGGTTCCGCCACTGATTTCGCCGGATCATGGGCGGCCCCCTGCCACGCGGTCGTGGAGGCGTGGCGCCGATCCGTTGACTTACGGGGCCGGTATCTCTACGATCGACATCCGCTTACTGTCCAGTCGGTTAAAGACCGGATCACCCGGTGGCCAGGTCAGCGACGGTGCAGGCCCTGCGGGCTCGGCGCGAACTCGCGGAGATGACGAAACAGGGAGGCTTGTCGGTGGCGGTCGGGACGATTCCCCGCTCCAATATGGACATCTTCAGCGATGAAGTCCTTCTCGATCCCTATCCTCACTACAAGGAGCTTCGCGACCTTGGTCCGGTCGTGTATCTCGAACAACACGACATCTTCGCCTTGGCACGGTACGAGCAGGTCCGGGCAGCCCTGGTCGATTGGCAGACGTTCTCCTCTGCCGCCGGTATCGGATTCAACATCGCCGTCAACCAGTTGACCGAGGGGAACGTCGAGTCGTCGGACCCGCCGGAACACGATCGTGTGCGCGCGATCTTGATGCAGTGGTTGTCGCCGAGCCGGATCCGGGCCTTCACGGACGACATCGAGCAGCGGGCGGACC